>NZ_JANMWY010000319.1:0-8538 GCF_031380695.1 Sphingomonas sp.
CGCGCTCGCCGACCTGCGCGCCGAGGGGATGACGACCGGCCCCGACGGGACGCGGTTCGACGCGGTCGTGCTACAGCGCGACGGCGAGCGGCGGACGATCGCCGGCATCCATGTGCCGATGCCCGGCCGCCACAATGTCCAGAATGCGCTGGCGGCGATCGCGGTCGGGATTGAGTTGGGCATGGCCGACGACGCGATCGTCAGCGGCTTCGCCCGGTTCGAAGGAGTCAAGCGCCGCTTCACCAAGGTCGGCGAAGTCGACGGCGCGATCATCATCGACGATTACGCCCATCACCCGGTCGAGATTGCGGCGGTGCTGTCGGCGGCGCGCGAGGCTGCGGTGGGGCGGGTCATCGCCGTCGTCCAGCCGCACCGCTTCACCCGCCTGCGCGACCTGATGGAGGACTTCCAGAACGCCTTCAATCAGGCCGACGTGGTGTTCGTCGCGCCGGTCTATGCTGCCGGCGAGCAGCCGATCGAGGGGATCGACGCCGCCGCACTGGCGGAAGGGCTACGCGCCCACGGGCATCGCATGGTGCGCACGGTGGCCGACCTCGACGAGGTATGCGCCGGGCTGCGCGACCTGGCGGCGGCGGGCGACATGGTCATCTGCATGGGCGCTGGCGACATTACCAAATGGGCGGCCAGGCTGGGCGACGGCATCTGCGCCGCGCGGGCGAATAAGTGAGCGTGGCAACTCTGCCAGGGATTCGCGGAAAGCTGTCCGAAAGCGCCCCGCTATCACCCCTCGTCTGGTTCAAGTCCGGCGGTCCCGCGCACACCCTGGTCGAGCCGGCGGACATCGACGACCTTAGCGCCTTCCTCGCCGCGCTCGACCCGGGAACGCCGGTCATGGCGCTCGGGCTCGGTTCCAACATGATCATCCGCGATGGCGGATTCCCGGGTGTCGTCGTCCGCCTCGGCAAGCCGTTCGCGAAGGTCGAGGCGCTGGGCGACCATGCGCTGCGCTGCGGGGGCGGGGCGTCCGGCATCCTCGTCAGCTCGACCGCTCGCGACGCGAGAGTTTCCGGCCTCGAGTTCCTCCGCTCGATTCCCGGCACCGTCGGGGGGTTTGTCCGGATGAACGGCGGGGCTTACGGTCGGGAGACTAGCGAAATCCTGGTCGAATGCGACGTCGTCTTGCGCTCGGGCGAGAGACGGACGATGGCACGCGACGAGCTCGCCTACAGCTACCGCCACAGCGAACTCCCTCCCCAGGCGACCGTCGTCTCCGCCACCTTCCGCGGCCAGCCCGGCGATCCCGCCGCGATCCAGGCCGAGATGGACCGCATCGCCGCCGCCCGCGAAGCTTCGCAGCCGCTGCGCAGCCGCACCGGCGGATCGACCTTCAAGAATCCGCCCGGTCACAAGGCGTGGGCGTTGATCGACGCCGCCGGCTGCCGCGGTCTCACACTCGGCGGGGCGCAAGTATCGGATAAGCATTGCAACTTCCTGCTCAACCTCGGTAACGCGACCAGCGCCGACATCGAGGCGCTCGGCGAGGAGGTGCGCGCCCGCGTGCTGGCGCACAGCGGGATCAGCCTCGAATGGGAAATCCAGCGGGTGGGAGTGGCGTGAGCGTGGGGGTCGACAGGAATCTGCACATAGTCGTGCTGATGGGCGGCTGGTCGGCGGAGCGGCCGGTGTCACTGATGAGCGGCGCGGGCGTGGCGGCGGCCCTGCGCGAGCGTGGTTTCACCCAGGTGACCGAACTCGACATGGATCGCGAGGTCGGCGCGCGGCTGTTCAATCTCGATCCCGACGTCGTGTTCAACGCGCTTCATGGCACGCCCGGCGAGGATGGCACGGTCCAGGGCATGCTCGACCTGATGGGCATCGCCTACACCCATTCCGGCTGCACCACCTCGGCGATCGCAATCGACAAGGAACTGACCAAGGCGGTGCTGGTGCCGCACGGCATCCGCATGCCCGCCGGGACGATGGTCGACAGCGATAGCCTCTACGCCGCCGACCCGATCGCGCGGCCCTATGTGCTGAAACCGGTCAATGAAGGCTCCTCGGTCGGCGTCGCCATCGTCACCGACGGCGGCAACATGGGCCAGCCGATCGGTCGCGAAAGCGAGGGGCCGTGGAAGCATTTCGACCGACTGCTGGCCGAGCCCTTCATTCGCGGGCGCGAGCTGACCGTCGCCGTGCTCGCCAACGAGCCGCTCTGCGTCACCGAGTTGAAGCCGCACAATGATTTCTACGACTATGAGGCCAAATATACCGACGGCGTCACCGAACATATCTGCCCCGCGGATGTCCCCGCCGATATCGCCGCGTCGATGATGACGATGGCCGCCGACGCCCATCGCCTGCTCGGCTGCAAGGGCGCATCGCGCTCCGATTTTCGCTGGGACGAAGAGCAGGGCGAGGGCGGGATCTACTTGCTCGAGGTCAACACCCAGCCAGGGATGACCCCGCTCAGCCTGGTCCCCGAACAGGCCAGGCAGCGCGGCATCTCCTATGGCGAATTGGTCGAGCGCCTGATCGAGGAAGCATGTCAATGAATGCCGCCGCCCGTCGCGCCCCCGCACCCCGTTCGCGTAAAGCCGCCAAGGTTACCGTTCCCAAGGGCGTGGTCAGCCGCCTGCCGGTCAACCAGGCACAGGCCAACCGCCTGGCCGGCACCATGTTCGCAATGTTCGCACTGGGCATCGTCGCGGTTGCCATCGTCGCGCTCGACCTGCCGGCCAAGGCGGGCAATGCGGCGGGCGACGCGCTCGGTCGCGCCGGGTTCGCGGTCGGCGGCTATCAGATCGTCGGGCTCAACCGGATGAAGCGCTCGCTGGTCGATGCGGTCGTGACCGACGAACTGCACCGCGCTGCAGAGGCCGGAACTGGCGGTAAGCCGGCCGAGGCGCTGGTCGATGTCGATGCGATCCGCGACCGGCTGATGCACTATGGCTGGGTCAAGGACGCGCGCGTGTCGCGTCGCCTGCCCGATGGGCTGGTGATCGACATTGTCGAGCGCAAGCCCGCCGCGCTGTGGCAGGACAAGGACCAGCTTTCGCTGATTGATCGCGATGGCGTCGTCCTCGACCGCGTGCCGGTGTCGCAGATGCCCGACTTGCCGCTGCTGATCGGACCGGGCGCGAACGGCCAGGCGTCGTCGCTCGACCGGCTGCTCGATGGTGTGCCGACACTCAAGCCGCAGCTCGCCGCCGCGACCTGGGTCGGACAGCGCCGCTGGGACCTGTCGTTCCAGTCGGGCGAGACGGTGGTGCTGCCAGAGCGCGAAAACATAGCGAGCGATGCGCTCGTCAAATTCGCGAAACTCGACAAATCGGCCGGATTGCTCGGGCGCGGGCTCAAGCGGTTCGACCTGCGCCTGCCGGGCAAGATGACCGTGCGCCTGCCGCGTGCGCCGGGCGAGGCGATCGCGCTGCCGGAGTCGGCCGCCGCCGCCCCGACCGGATCGGTCAAGGACTGACATGACGGCAACCGGCGATCAGCCTATCTTCACCGCGCTCGACATCGGCTCCTCAAAGGTTAGTGCGATGATCGTCGCGCGCGATCCCGACGGCCGCCTGCGCGTGCTCGGCACCGGCCAGCGCGAGAGCCGCGGGGTCAAGCGCGGCTACATCACCGAAATGGAGACGAGCGAAGTCGCGGTGCGCGAGGCGGTCGAACTGGCCGAACGCATGGCTGGCGTCTCGGTCGACGACGTCTGGGCGAGCTTCGGCGCCGGCGGGTTGGTCAGCGACCTCGCCAATGTCGAGGTCGAGCTGGGCGGGCACCAGGTCGTGCAGTCGGACATTGATCAGCTGCTGACGACCGGCCGCAACGCCATCAACCGCAACGGGCAGCTTGTGCTCCACGCCCACCCGGCGCTGTTCACGATCGACCGCAACCAGGGCGTGAAGCAGCCGATCGGCCTGTTCGCCAACCGGCTCGGCGTCGACATTCATGTTGTCGCGGCCGACGAGGCACCGCTCAAGAATATCGATTTCGTGATCCGCTCGGCTCATCTCGGCGTCAACGCGATCGTCGCGTCGCCGATCGCCGCCGCCATTGCCTGCCTCAGCGAGGAGGAGCGCGATATCGGCGTCGCGCTGGTCGAACTGGGGGCGGAAGTGACCAATGTCTCGCTCCATGCCGGCGGCATGCTGGTCGGGCTGCGCTCGATCCCGTTCGGGGCAAAGGACATTACCGACGACATTGCCTGTGCTTTCGCCATCCAGCGACGCGACGCCGAACGGCTGAAGACCTTTTACGGCTCGGCGATGACGTCCCCACGCGACAATCACGAGATGATCGACGCCAATCCGATCGGGGCCGAGGATGGGGCCGACCCGACCCGGCTCACGCGGGCCCAGCTGATGACCGTCATCCGCGCCAGGATCGAGACGCTCACCAGCGAAATCGAGGCGGCGCTCAAGGCGCTTGGCTTCACCGGGCCGGTCGGGCGGCAAGTTGTGCTGACCGGTGGCGGGTCCGAGCTGAAGAATATCGCCGACTACATGCAGGGCGTGTTGGGCCGCGCGGTCCGCGTCGGCCGGCCGCGCGCGATCCCCGGCCTGCCCGAGGCGCATAGCGGGCCAGCCTTTGCGACGCTGGTGGGGCTCGCCAATCTTGCCGCCAGTGGGACCGGCGACATCCGCGACCTCGTCGGCACCGTTCGCGAGCGGCGGCCGGCCAGGGGCCTGGTGGGCAAACTGATCAGCGCGTTGAAACAGGGTTATTGATGCAATCGGGACTCACCACTGTGTCATAATGAATCAATCGTAGCCTTTTTTTCGTGTGAATTAACTTTTCGCTTGGGGTCGCTAGTCGGTTGGTGCAAGATTCGGCCTAATAGTTTCAGCACATCGAACATTTGGGGGACCAACTCATGAGCATCGATTTCATCCGGCCGGAAGTCGACGAGCTTCGCCCCCGGATCACGGTCATCGGCGTCGGCGGCGCGGGCGGCAACGCCATCGCCAACATGATCCGCCAGGACGTGCAGGGGGTCGATTTCCTCGTCTGCAACACCGACGCGCAGGCGCTCAACAACAGCCTCGCCGACCGCCGCATTCAGCTTGGGCCCAAAATCACGCAGGGCCTCGGCGCCGGTTCGCGGCCCGAAATCGGGCGCGCTGCCGCCGAAGAGACGCTCGAGGATCTCGAGCGTGCGCTCGACGGCGCGCACATGTGCTTCCTCGCCGCCGGTATGGGCGGCGGCACCGGCACCGGCGCTGCTCCGGTCATCGCCAAGGCGGCGCGCGACCGCGGCATCCTGACCGTCGGCGTCGTGACCAAGCCATTCGCCTTCGAAGGCTCGCGCCGCGGCCGCGCGGCTGACGCCGGGATTGAAGAACTCCAGAAGCATGTTGATACCCTCATTGTCATCCCCAACCAGAATCTGTTCCGCCTCGCGAACGCCGACACGACCTTCAAGCAGGCGTTCGAAATGGCCGACGAAGTTCTTCAGCAGGGCGTTCGCGGGATCACCGACCTGATGGTCATGCCGGGCCTCATCAACCTCGACTTCGCCGACGTCCGTTCGGTGATGGGCGAAATGGGCAAGGCGATGATGGGCACCGGCGAGGCCGGGGGCGAGAAACGCGCGATCGAGGCGGCCGAGAAGGCGATCTCAAATCCGCTGCTCGATGGCGTCAGCATGAAGGGTGCCAAGGGCGTCATCATCTCGATCACCGGGGGCGAGGACATGCGCCTGATGGAGGTCGACGAGGCCGCCAGCCATATCAAGGAACTGGTCGATCCCGACGCCAACATCATCTGGGGCTCGGCGTTCAACAATAATATGGAGGGCCGCATTCGCGTATCGGTCGTCGCCACCGGGATCGAGGCCGATGCCGCGACCGGCGCGGCACCGGGCAAGGTGTTCACCTTCCCGAGCAGCCGCACGATCGCGACGCCGTTCCCGGCAGTGCAGCCCGCACTGCGCGCCGCGGTTCCGGTCCCCGCGCCGGTCGCCGTGGAAGCACCGCTCGAGCTGACCGACGAAGCCGATGATGAGCTGCTGCTTGACGCCGACGACATTCTGACCAGCCCGGTCGCCGCCGCACCGATCGCGCCGCCGGCCGACGAGGTTGCTGCCGACGATGGCGCGCCGCGCAGGGATAGTGGCACGTTATTCGAGCGCATGTCGAATATCGCCCGGGGCGCTGCCAAGGCGCAGGTTGACGAGGAGCCGGCGACCGGTTTCCGCCGCGAGCCAATCGACATTCCGCGCTTCCTCAATCGCCAGAACAATCAATAGCCGGTAGCGGCGGAGCGGCTCGTCGCCACTCCGCCACGGACTGGCGCTCGCGGCTTTTCAGCAAGACATTAGCAAGCTCCGGTACGGCATGAATTTCCCCATGGCCGTTGTTCAATCTGCCTGCCGAACTGTTTTTCTCGCGGGCGCAATGCTCGTCGCGGGACCCGCACTCGCGCAATATATCGATGCGGCCCCGCCGCCCTTGCCGACCGCGCCGATCGGGACCGAGAATGTCGGCGACGCACTATCCCGCAACGTCCGCATCCTGGCGCAGAGCCCGCGCGATTATGCCGCGCTGGTCGGGGCCGGGCGGGCGGCGCTGGCGACTGGTGATCCAGAGGCTGCGGTCGGCTTCTTCGGGCGGGCCGAGGATGCTTCGCCCAAAGCCTCCGCGCCCAAGGCCGGGCTGGGTGCCGCGCTGGTTGCTATGGGCGAACCCGCGCGGGCGCTGCCCAAGTTTGACGAAGCGCAGCGGCTCGGCGCGCCGCTGTCCAGCTTCGCCGCCGATCGCGGCCTTGCCCGCGACCTGCTCGGGCAGCAGTCGCTGGCCCAATCCGACTATCGGCTGGCGCTGATCGGTCCCGACGGTTCCGAAGCGCGGCGGCGGTTGGCGCTGAGCCTGGCTATTTCGGGTGATCGGGTCGGCGCGATCGCGACGCTCGCGCCCCTGCTTCAGCGCAACGACATGGCGACAATCCGCACGCGCGCGTTCATCCTCGCGCTGGGCGGCGATGCCGATGCCGCCGACCGGCTGCTCGACAGCAGCATGCCGGGACTGTCACGCAGCCTCGATCCTTTCTTTCGCCGCTTGCTCTCCCTGTCGCCGGCGCAGAAGGCGGCGGCGGTTCACCTGGGCGTGATCCCGGGCAGCGGCGTGGGAAACGGCGCCATTGCCGGATCATCGGTTGGCCTTCCTGCAAGCCCGCGCCTGGCCCAGTCGCAGTCCGGCCTGCCCGATGGCCCATCGCTGTCGACGACCAGCGATTCGACGCAGCCGGTAACGGGCGACCGGCTGTCCGGCATCGAGGATATCTTGCGCGGGCCGGCCAAGCCCGCGCCGCCACCGGTGGTCATTCGGCCGGTGCCGCGCACAGTGACCGCAGCGCCAGCCGCAATCGCCCCGAAGCGCGTCTGGATCCAGCTCGCCAGCGGCGCGAGCGAGACGGCGCTGGCCGGGCAGTTTGAACGGCTGGCCCAGCGCGAGCCTGCGATCTTCGCCGGCATACGTCCCTACGTTACCAACGTCGATGGCCGCACCAAACTGCTTATCGGCCCGTTTAAAAGCAGCGAGGACAGCAGGATCTTCTTGGAAAACCTTGCCGACGTGCGGATTGAGGGCTTTAGCTGGATCAGCCCGGAAGGGCAGGTCGTCAGGAAGCTTGCCAACCCATGAAAATTTCGCTGATGTTGGCCGCGCACCCCGACAGATCGCGCGGCCGGCGTCATGGTGAGGCCGATGCCGGCCCGCGCGGCCCGCGCGATATCTTCCAGCGCGATCGCGACCGCATCGTTCACTCGGTCGCCTTTCGCCGCCTGCGCCACAAGACGCAGGTGTTCATCGCCCCCGATGGCGATCATTTCCGCGTGCGCCTGACCCACTCGATCGAAGTCGCCCAGATCGGTCGGACGATCGCGCGGGTGCTGGGCCTGAACGAGGATCTGACCGAGGCGCTGTGCCTGGCGCACGATCTCGGCCATCCGCCGTTCGGCCATGGCGGCGAGGATGCGTTGCAACGGACGATGAGCGACGCCGGCGGGTTCGATCACAACGCGCATACGCTCCGGCTCGTGACCGGCTTGGAGACGGTCTATCCCGATTTCGACGGGCTTAATCTCAGCTGGGAAGCGCTCGAGGGGCTGGCCAAGCATAACGGGCCGGTCGCGTCCGTCCCGTGGGCGCTGGCCGAAGCCAATGCCGGGTTCGATCTTCGTCTGGCGTCATGGCCGAGCCTGGAGGCGCAAGTCGCGGCGATTGCCGACGACATCGCCTATGACAATCACGACATCGACGACGGGCTGCGCTCGAGCATCCTCGACATGGAGCAATTGCTCGAGGTGCCGATTGTCGCGCGCCACTGGGCGGCAATCGGCAAGCGCCACCCGGACCTCGCCGCCGACCGCCGCCAGCGCGCGCTGGTCCGCGACATGATCGGGACGATGGTCGGCGACGTACTCGTCGAGACCCGGCGGCGCGTGGTGGAGGCGGGGGTCGAGACGATCGACGATGTCCGCTTGGCAGGGCGGGCACTGGTTGGGTTTTCGGACACAATGGCGGCAGAAGAACGCGCGCTGAAGCGCTTCCTCTACGATCGGCTCTACAACAGTGC
>NZ_JANMWY010000044.1:0-3443 GCF_031380695.1 Sphingomonas sp.
CTTGATGCCATTGTCGGCGAATTTGTTGTGGCTGGCGGAGATCATCACGCCGAGGTCGGCGCGCATCGAGCGAGTAAGCATGGCGACCGCCGGGGTCGGCATCGGGCCGAGCAGGACGACGTCCATGCCGACGCTGGCGAAGCCGGCGACCAGCGCCGATTCCATCATATAGCCCGACAGGCGCGTGTCCTTGCCGATGACGACGCGGTGGCGGTGGTCGCCGCGCAGGAGATGCGCGCCCGCCGCCTGGCCGACCTTCATCGCGATCTCGACCGTCATCGGCGCGGTGTTGGTGACGCCGCGAATGCCGTCAGTGCCGAAGAATTTGCGTGTCATGCCAGTCCTAAATTGCCGTCTTCACGTTCGTCTTTGCGAGGAGCGCAGCGACGAAGCAATCCAGCGGCGGGCAGTCTGGATTGCTTCGCTACGCTCGCAACGACGAAACTTCACTAGTGGGCTATCCGATCCAGCGCCACGGCCCCGCGCCGATCGCGCCGTGGGCGAAGGTCGCGAACAGGAACAAGGCGGTGCCGCCGAGGCCCGCGAACAGGCCGGGCGAGGCAAGGCCCCGGCCGAAGGGGACGAAGCTGGTGCTCGCCTCCCACTCGCGCCACGCATCGCCGATCAGCCGTTCCTTCTTGCGGTCCTGGCCCCAGGCGCCGCCGAGCGAGAGGATGAAGATCGCCGCGACGAGGACCAGCGACGGCGCGCTCGGCGCAACGATGGCGTGAGTCGCCGCCCACAGGATGAAGCCCCACAGCATCGGATGGCGGGTGATGCGGAACACCGCAGTCGGGTCCCCAATGCGGGTGACCGGCGCGCCGGGAGTCGGGAAGGCCGGGTTGCGGACGAACGATCCGACCAGCAGGATCGAGCCAAGCCACAGCAGCAGACTGCCAATGATCCACCCGGCGTCGCCCGCGTCCCACAGCATCGGTGCCCCGGCGTGGGCTGCGCGGAAGGCGAACAACATCCATAGGAGTGTCGCGAACGACACGAGCACATAGACCCCCATGAACCCGCCCGCCCCGAACCGCGCCACCATCCCCGCGCGCAGCGGGTGCGACATGGCGAAGTGCGTGCCGACGAACGCGAGCGAGGCGAGGACCAGGCTGGTGAGTGGGGTCATCTATTTGACGCCATGCATCAGCTTCTTGAGCGGCCATGCCAGCAGCAGCAACAGCGCACCGATTGCCGCCGAGATGTAGCCGATGGTGGTGAACACCCCGACATAGGTCTGCAGCGACACCTGCAGGTTGGTGACCTGCCCGCCGACGGTCTCGACGCTGGCGAACTGCGCGACAACGCCGGCGACATATTGCGCGACCGCGATCGACAGGAACCACACGCCCATCATCAGCCCGACGATCCGCGCGATCGACAGTTTTGTGATCATGCTGAGCCCGACCGGCGAAATGCACAATTCGGCGATCGAGTGGATCAGGTAGAGCCCCGCCAGCCACCACAGCCCGACCTTGAAGTCCGGACCGGCGAACTGCGCGCCCCAGACGAGGAACAGGAAGCCCGCGCCGACGCCCATCAGGGCGATGCCGAACTTGACCGGGATCGTCGGCTCGATCCCGCGTTTCGCCATGCCGTTCCACATCATCGAGAAGAGCGGGGCGAGCAGGACGATGAAGGCGGCGTTGAAGAATTGGGTCTGCCCGGCGGAAATGCTGAACAAGCCGAACACGCTGAGGTCGGTATTGCGGTCGGCGAACAGGGTCAGCGACGAGCCAGCCTGCTCGAACAGCGTCCAGAACACGGTGTTGAAGGTGATCAGCACCATCGCCGCGATCATCATCTGGAATTCGGCCTTCGATCCCTTGACGGACGACCAGATGAGGATGCCGGGAACAGCGGCGAGGAACGTCCCGAACATGATCTTGCCCATGATCGGCAGGGTGGCGAAATAGCCGACGATCCCTGATCCGGCGGGCGGTTTCACATAGTTCATCAGGTTCGAGAACAGCAGCCAGGCGATCGGAATCGCCAGCACCGCGCCGATATAGATGAGGTAGTCGCGATTGGCCGGGGCATTGGCCGGGCGATCGCCATAGCCGTCGAGCGCACCGCGATCGAACTGGATCAGCAGCCACGACACCGCCATGCCCGCCGCCGCCAGCGCGAAGCCGGCCCACCAGCCGAGCCCGCCCCAGCTGCCCATGCCGACCGCGAGCAGCGGGCAGAGGATTTGCGAAAAGAGCGAGCCCAAGTTGATGCCCATGTAGAAGATGGTGAAGCCGGCGTCGCGCCGGCGGTCGCCATCGGCATAGAGCGACCCGACCATGGTCGAGATATTGGGCTTGAAGAAGCCGTTGCCGACGACGACCAGCGCCAAGCCGGTGAGCAGCAGGAAGACCGAAGTCGTCGAGCGTTCGCCCTGTGCTTCGAACCCGCCTTCGGCGATTTTGCGCGCCTCGCTTCCGTCGGGGTTGAGCAGCGACACGCTCTTGTCGTCATTGCCCTTGATCTGGAGATTGCCGCGCACGGGGTCGACGACATATTGCTTCATCGCGTCGCCGATGCCCTGCTGGACCACCTCGACCCGCGTGCCGTCAATCAATGCATAGGGCTTGGCCGGCTGGCCGCCAAAGCAGAGCGTGAGATAGCCCAGGCTCATCAGAATCGCGCCGAACTTCACCGCGCGCTTCGAGCCGAGGAAGCGGTCGGCCATCAGCCCGCCGATCAGCGGCGTGAGGTATACCAGCGCGGTGAAGCCGCCGTAGAGGCCCGTGGTGGTGCGGTCGGAAAACAGGAAATGCTGCGCCAGATACAGCGTCAGCAGCGCGCGCATGCCGTAATAGCCGAAGCGTTCCATCGCCTCGGTGGTGAACAGCCGCGCGAGCTGGCGCGGATGGCCGAACCATTCGCCGCGCGCCGCCGGATTCTCGTGGCTGATATCGGGCTCTCGCGGATTGTCCGCGGTGGGCGTGTCGACCATTTCAGAATTCTCCCCAGTCGGGTGCGTCGCGCGAAAGGCGCGTCCCGGATCGTTGCAATGGAGACTAGCGGCAAATGTCTGGCTGTAAAGTTTCTCGGCTCAGGCTAGAGCGGCGCCATGCTCAACGACCGCTCCTCGACGCTCGCCCTGCTGGCCACGCGCCGTTCGGGCAAGCCGCGCGAGATGGTCGCGCCAGGGCCGAACGCGGCGGAGTTGGCGGAGATATTGGCGCTGGCGGCGCGGGTGCCGGATCATGGCAAGCTGTTCCCATGGCGGTTCGTGACGATCGCGCCGGACCAGCGCGATGCGCTGGCGACGTTGCTCCAGCGGGCGCTGGCCGCCGAAGACGCGAACGCACCCCGCCTCAAGCATGACAAGACCGACGAATTCGCACGCCAGGCGCCGTCGCTCGTCGTGCTGCTTTCCGCACCGATCGCCGATCACAAGATCCCGCTGTGGGAGCAGGAGCTGTCGGCCGGCGCGGTGGCGATGAACTTGC
>NZ_JANMWY010000051.1:0-19523 GCF_031380695.1 Sphingomonas sp.
GCTGCAGCCGGCGCTCGCTGACGAGCCGCGCCAGGCCCCCGGCGAGGCGCGCCGACTTGCCGCCAAGATCGGCCACCAGATCGAGCCGCACCGGCACCGCCATCTCGGCCGCCGCGGTCGGGGTCGGCGCGCGCTGGTCGGCGGCATGGTCGATCAGGGTCGTATCGGTCTCGTGCCCGACCGCGCTGATCAGCGGGATCGGCGAGGCGGCGGCGGCGCGCACCACTTCCTCCTCGTTGAACGCCCACAAATCCTCGATCGACCCGCCACCGCGCGCGACAATCAGCAGGTCGAGACGATCCTCGCCCGCCATCGTCCCGAAGCCGCGAATCGCCGCCGCGATCTTGGCCGCCGCGCTCTCGCCCTGGACCGGCACCGGCCAGACGATAACGCGAGTCGGGCAGCGGTCGGCCAGGCGGTGCAATATATCGCGAATCACTGCCCCGGTCGGCGAGGTGACCACCCCGATCGTACGCGGCAGGAACGGCAGCGGGCGCTTGTTGGCGGCGTCGAACAGTCCCTCGGCGGCCAGCGCGCGGCGGCGCTGGTCGAGCAGCGCCATCAGCGCGCCCTCGCCGGCCAGCTCCATCCGTTCGATCACCAGCTGATATTTCGATCGCCCGGGATAGGTGGTGAGCTTGCCGGTGGCGACGACCTCGGCCCCATCCTCGGGCCGGAACGCCAGCCCGGCCGCACTACCGCGCCACAGCACGCCGTCGATACAGGCGTCGGCGTCCTTCAGCGTCAGATAGCAATGGCCCGAGGCGTGGCGTTTCCACCCCGAAATCTCGCCGCGCACGCGGACGTGGCCGAACGCGCCCTCCACCGTGCGCTTGAGCGCGCCCGAAATCTCACTGACCGTGAACGGGGCTGCGTTGTCGCCCGCGCGGCTCTCGGCTAACAGGCCGGAAGAAGTTTCGGGTGGGGACGGCATGAAGATCCTGTTGCTGGGTGCGGGCGGACGCGAAGATGCGCTGGCCTGGCGCCTGACGCAATCGCCAAGCTGCACGAGCCTGCTCGCAGCGCCGGGCAATCCCGGAATCGCGCGCTGGGCGCGGTGCGTGGCGATCGACCCGTGCGACCCGGCAGCCGTGGTCGACCTTGCCCGGCGTGAAGGTATCGAGTTCGTCGTCGTCGGACCCGAGGCGCCGCTGGTCGCGGGTGTCGCCGACGCCCTGCGTGCCGTAGGGATCGCCGTCTTCGGGCCAAGCGCCGCTGCCGCGCAGCTGGAAGGATCGAAGGGCTTCACCAAGGATCTGTGCGCCGCCAACGCCATCCCCACCGCTGCCTATGTCCGGGTCGACACCGCCGCCGCCGCACTCGCCGCACTCGATCGCTTCGCCATTCCGGTGGTGATCAAGGCCGATGGGCTGGCGGCGGGCAAGGGCGTGACCGTCGCGCTGACCCGCGCCGAAGCGGAGGAGTCCATCGCCCGCGCCGGCGACGGGCCGATGGTGATCGAGGAGTTTCTGGACGGCGAGGAAGCGAGCCTGTTCGCGCTGGTCGATGGTCCCCATGCCATCGCGCTGGCTTCGGCGCAGGACCACAAGCGGGTCGGCGAAGGCGACACCGGGCCCAACACCGGCGGCATGGGCGCTTACTCCCCCGCCTCGGTTCTGACCGCCGTGCTGGAGGAGCAAGCGATGCGGGAGATCGTCGAGCCAACGGCACGGGCCATGGCAGCGGCGGGAACTCCTTTCTCCGGCGTGCTTTTTGCAGGCTTGATGCTGACCCGCTCCGGCCCCGCGCTGATCGAATATAATGTCCGCTTCGGCGATCCCGAATGCGAGGCGATCATGCCGCGCATCGAGGGCGATTTCGCGGCGATGCTTCATGACGTCGCGACCGGGCGGCTGGCCGACATCGCGCCGACCCTGTCCGACGAGGCGACGATGACGGTCGTGGTGGCCGCGAAGGGCTATCCCGGCACACCGACGCCGGGTGGCGCGATTGCCGGGATCGAGCGGGCGGAAGCGGTCGGCGGCGTCACCGTCTTCCACGCCGGCACTCGCATTAACGAAGGCCAGCTGGTCGCCAGTGGCGGCCGCGTCCTCGCCGTCACGGCCCGCGCACCCACCCTCGGTCAGGCCCGCGACCGTGTCTATCGCGCGGTCGACGCGATCGACTTCGCCGACGGCTTCCACCGCCGCGACATCGGCTGGCGCGCGCTGGAACGAGTGGCGTGAACCGCGCGCTGATCCTCGGCGCAGGCATTGCCGTGACGCTCGCCGTCACCGCTTTGTGGCACGGCCCGCTTGGCGCCGGTGATCGCTTCTCCGCCATGGTCGAGGCCAACGCCCGCGCCCAGCTCGACCGCGACGAAATGACCCAGGTTCAGGCCCATCTCCAGCGCGGCCCGCTGACCCGACGCATCCTGCTGTCCGGCCCCGCCGACGATTTTCAGCGGACCGAGATCGCCCGGCGGATGCTCGCCTTGCCGGGAATCGGCGAAGCGGAGTGGACGGCCTCTTCCCTTCCCGCCGAGCAACGCCGATGATACCGTTGTTCGCCGAGGTCGAATTGATGGCGCTAGCCAGCTTCGCGCTGGGCATGTTGCTTGCCTATCTCGTCGCGCTGCGTCGCCGCAATAGCCGCTGGTAAGCTGGAAAGGAACCAGGATTGACCGCCGTCTTCAACGATTATCTCCCGATCCTGATCGTCGCGCTGGTCATCGGCGCGATCACCGGCTTTCTGCTGTTCCGCCAGCGTCAGCGGGTGCGCCTGTCGGACAGCGCCCCGGTCCGCCCGCACATGGCGGTCGAGCAGCGCCGCCCGATCGCCGACACCTTCCCTATTGCGACCAAGCGACCGGGCCCGCTCGACGGCGCGGCGGCGGCGTTCGAGGACGTGTCGGGAACGATCCTCAACGCCCGGGTTCATAGCGAGCTGGCCGAGACGGCCGACGATCTTCAGCGGCTCAAGGGCGTCGGCCCCAAATTCGTGACTCTGCTCCACAGCCAGGGGCTCTTCAGCTTCGCCCAGATCGCCCAGCTGACCGAAAACGAAGTTGCGCTGATCGATGCAACCATGGGTGCCTTCCGCGGCCGCTTCGCCCGCGACCGCATCGTTGCCCAGGCCGACTATCTCGCGCGCGGCGATGCCGACGGCTATGAGCAGCAGTTCGGCAAACTGTAGGGGTCAGGCGACTTCCGCCTCTTTCTTCCGCCTCGGGCGACTGACGATCAGCTTGTCGATCTTGCGTCCGTCCATGTCGACCACTTCGAAGCGAAAGCCCTGGTGGTTGAATGTCTCGCCGGTTTCGGGCAGGCGCTTGAGTACCGACAAGGCGAACCCGGCCACCGTCGTATAATCCCGCTCGCCCGGCATGTTCATGCCCAGCTGGTCGGTCAGCAGATCGGCGTTGGCCGCACCCGACACCAGCCAGCTGCCGTCGTCGCGCTCGACCAGCGGCGGGTCGTCATCGGCATCGGCGTCGCTGGCAAAGGCTCCGCTCAGCGCGGCCAGGATCGATCCCGGCGTGACGATGCCGTCGAGGTGGCCATATTCGTCATGGACCAGCGCGAGCGGCACCTCCGCCTCGCGCAGCACGGCGAGCGCGTCCATCGCGTCCATCAGGTCTGGAATGACCTGCGGCGTGCCGGCCAGCGCCCGCAGGTCGATCTCGCGCCCTTCGAGCAGCGCGAGCAACATGTCGCGGGTCGACACCACGCCGACGATCTCGTCGACCGATCCCTCGGCGACCGGCAGGCGACTGTGCGGGGTTTCGGTCAGCACCAGCCGGATCGCCTCACGGTCGGCGTCGACGTCGATCCAGTCGATCTCGGTGCGCGGCGTCATCACTTCCCGCACCGGCCGGTCGGCGAGCCGCACCACGCCCGAGATGATCGCCCGCTCGCTTTCCTCGAGCACGCCCGAGCTGTGCGCTTCGGCGACGACCAGGTGCAATTCCTCGGCAGTGACATGGTTCTGCGATTCGCGGGTCAGGCCGAGCAAGGCGAAAATACCGGCACTGGTGCGGTCGAGCAGCCATACGAACGGCGCGGTCGCCACCGCCAGCCAGCGCATCGGGATCGCCATCGCCACCGCAATCGGTTCCGGGCTGCGTAGCGCGAACTGCTTGGGGATGAGCTCGCCCGCGACCAGGCTGACAAAGGTCGTGACGACGATGACCAGGCCGAAGCCGAGCTGTTCCGCCACGGCATGGTCAAGCCCGAGCAGTTCGAGCCGCTGCGCTACCGGCGAGCCGAGCCGGGCGCCCGAGAAAGCGCCGTTGATCACGCCGATCAGGGTGATCCCGCTCTGCACCGTCGACAGGAAGCGCCCGGGATCGGCGGCGAGATCGAGCGCGCATTGCGCCCCCTTGCTGCCGCCCTTGGCGAGCCCCTTCAAGCGGGCCTCGCGCGCCGACACGATCGCCAGTTCGCCCATCGACAGCAATCCGTTGAGGGCGATCAGCGCGAGGATGAGCAGCAGGCTGAACCACGGGAAAGGCTGGAGGGCGGTGCTCATGAGCGAGCCCGTCCTATAGGCGAATGCGTCTGCGCGACAAGCACCGGCCTGCGGACCTAATCGCGCCGCTCCGCGAAAAAGCGCCGGAGCTGGGCCGCCGCCTGTTCCTCGCCGATGCCGCCGAGCACCTCGGGCCGATGGTGGCAGGTCGGCTGGGCATAGAGGCGCGGCCCGCTGACCACCGCCCCGCCCTTGGGGTCTTCCGCAGCGAACACCAGTCGTTCGACTCGCGCCAGCCCGATCGCCGCGGCACACATCGCGCACGGCTCCAGCGTCACCCACAGCGTGCAGCCGTCGAGGCGCGGCTGGCCGAGCGCCAGCGCGGCGGCCCGAAGGACGACCATCTCGGCGTGGGCAGTCGGATCGAGCGACCCGCGCATCGCATTGCTCGCTTCGGCGATGATCGTCTCGCCGCGCGTGACGACGGCACCGACCGGCACTTCGCCCGCCGCCGCCGCCTCGTCGGCCAGCCCCAGCGCACGGCGCATCGGCGCAGGAAGGGGGAAACCGGTCACGCCGCCCAACTAGCGGCGTTCGGCCGATTCGTCACTTGGCGGGTGCGGCTCCGTTAGTCGGCGCCAGCGCCGCAGCGTCGGTTGGGCGATGAACCTGCACAGAGGGCAGCGGCACATTGACCTTGGGCAGCGTCACGTCGCGCCGCTGCGTTCCGACCGCAACCGAACCTGTCTGGACCTCGAATGTCGGCGCCTGTCCGCCAGTCGCGGTGACGCCGCCGTTGCCGACCGCGACGCTCGGGACGCGCGCCGTCTGGGTCTGGTTGAGGTGGAGGAAACCGGTCGCAAAGCCGGCGATCACCGCCACCACCACGACCATCAGGATCAACAGGACTGCTCGCATGGATTATCCCCTCGCGGCGAACTTATCGTTCACGCTACTGTCGACAACGCGACAAAGCGGTTCGGGTTGCCTTTTGCCTTTAACGTTGACGCGAATCGCCTCGGTCGCTAACGGCCTCCCCTTTCCGGGCGCATCGCGTCCGTCCAACCAGGAAGACCATTATGTCGCGCGTTTGCGAGCTGACCGGCAAGGGCCGGCAGGTGGGTAACAATGTTTCCCACGCCAACAACAAGACCAAGCGGACCTTCCTGCCGAACCTGCAGAATGTGACGCTGATCTCCGATTCGCTGACCCGCAGCGTCAAGCTGCGCGTGTCGACTGCCGGTCTTCGCTCGGTCGAGCATGTCGGCGGCCTCGACAATTGGCTGACCAAGACCCGCGCCGAGAAGCTCTCACCGCGTGCCGCCAAGCTGAAGCGCGAGATCGCCAAGAAGGCCGGTGCGGCCGCCACCGCCTAATTCTTGCCGGGCCAACCGCCCGGGGGCAAATCCAGCGCGAACAGCATCGTCGTCAGCGGCGGCTGAAAATTATCGTCGGTGACGACCCACAATCGCGTGGCCCCTTGGCCCAGCGGCTGCACTGCCAGCCCCTCGGCATTGGCGAACGGGCCGAGATCGAGTGGCACGCGCCGGGTGATCGTCCAGCCGCCATCATCCTTGGTCAGCACGCCGAGCGCAGTGCGGAACCCGGATAGCCCGACCTCGCGCAACAGAACCAGCACAGTGCCGTCGGGTAGCCGCACGGTATCGGAAATGCGGCTGTCGGTCCCGCGCAACGGCGACGGCCGCGCCTGCCCCTGCGCGACATCGACAAGCTCGCCCCCGCCTTCCGGCAACAGGATGAGGTGCCCCCGATCGGCCAGCATCGCCTCGATCCCGACATTGCGCGGCCAGCGCTTCTTGCCGAACTCGATCGATCCGAGCCGGCGGCGGAAGCCGCGATCGTAGAGCCAGACGGTATTGCGCCCCTCATAGCCGACCCACCAACCACGACCGTAAGGATCGCGCGCGAGCGATTCACTGTCGCGATTCTGCTTGAGTAGCGGCGAGCCCGGCCCGTCACCCACATCGGCAATCGCCACGCGACCATCGCCAAGCCCCGGCGGCGAAAAGCGAAACGCCACTCCGCTGTCGCTCATTGCCAGCAGCCGACCGCGGTCGGTCGCCAGCGCGGACAGCCCGCCGAAGCGCCGGTCGTCCGCCGTCAGGCGCCACGCCCCTACCAGCCGCAACGGTGCCACGCCGGCTGGATCGATCGCGATCCGCTCGGCCCGCAACGCGACCGTCATGGCCGGTGCGGGAAAGCGGTTGGGGCCCTCGTCCCACGCCCAGGCGCAATACCCGACGATGAGCAGAATCAGTAGAACAGCCAAGCCCCTGAATCTGAACGATTGCTGCAAGCCCCGTTCAGTTTCCTTCAACCACTGTGCGGGCATAAGTCTTTCCATCAACGCGGTTTTCCCCTTTTCCGCGTTAGCCACTGTTGTATTGGTGGTCAGTTCTCTCCGGTCGCGTATCGAGGGAGGGGCCGACATGGCAACGTGTCGGCCCCAATTTTTCCGAAAAGGGTGGCCTGTCTTCAGCCCAGATCGAACAACCCGGCAAGTTGGTCGATCAGCGCGCCGCCCAATTGCTCGGCATCCATGATCGTCACCGCGCGCTTGTAATAACGGGTCACGTCATGACCAATGCCGATTGCTGCCAGCTCGACCGACGACCGATTCTCGATCCAGCCGATGACCTGCCGCAGATGCGCGTCGAGATAGGAGCCGCCATTGGCCGAAGCGGTCGAATCGTCGACCGGCGCGCCGTCGGAAATAACCATCAGGATGCGCCGCTCCTCGCGCCGTCCGATCAGCCGGTTATGCGCCCACAACAGCGCCTCGCCGTCGATATTCTCCTTGAGCAGCCCCTCGCGCATCATCAGGCCGAGGCTCTTGCGCGCGTGACGATAAGGCTCGTCGGCGCGCTTGTAGAGGATATGGCGCAGGTCGTTGAGCCGCCCGGGAATGGGCGGCCGTCCTTCGGCCAGCCACGCCTCGCGGCTCTGCCCGCCCTTCCACGCCCGGGTCGTGAACCCCAGCACCTCGGTCGCGACTCCGCAGCGCTCGAGCGTCCGCGCGAGGATGTCGGCGCTGGTCGCGGCAATCGAAATCGGCCGCCCCCGCATCGACCCTGAATTGTCGATCAGCAGGCTGACCACCGTGTCGCGAAATTCGGTTTCGCGCTCGATCTTGTAGCTCAGCGAATGGGCCGGCGACACGACCACGCGGGCCAGCCGCGCCGCATCGAGCATGCCCTCTTCCTGGTCGAAGTCCCAGCTGCGGTTCTGTTGCGCCATCAGCCGTCGCTGTAGCCGGTTGGCGAGCCGCGTCACGACCCCCTGCAGTGACGCCATCTGCACGTCGAGCATCGCTCTGAGCCGCGTCAATTCCTCCTCGTCGCACAGCTCGCCCGCCTCGATCACTTCGTCGAAGCGGCTGGTGAACGGCTTGTAGTCGGTGACCGGCGAATCGTCCCAGTTGCGGCGAGCGGGCCGTGGCTGGGCATTCTCGTCGCCCTCCTCGCCAGCTGCCTGTTCGTCGCCATCTTCGCTTTGCGATTCGGGCTGCTGCTCGTCGCCGTCGTTGCCCTGTTCTTCGGAGCGCATTTCCATCTCGCCGCCCGCCTCGGCGCCGTCGCTGCCGGCCTCGTCGGGTTCGTCGGCACCCTCGTCCTCACCCTGCTCCTCGTCGCCGCCTTCGTCGGGCGTCTCGTCGGCCGGTTCCTCGGCGTCGGCGAGCTCGAGATCCTCGAGCAATCGCCGCGCCAGCGTCGCAAACGCGCCCTGATCATCGATCGTCAGCGCCAGCGCGTCGAGTTCGGGTCCCGCCTTCTGCTCGATCCACGGCCGCACCAGTTCGAGCCCGGCCAGCGCCGCCGCCGGCGCGTCGGCACCGGTTAGCCGCTGCCGGGCGATCAAGCCGACCGCCGTTGCCAGCGGCACTTCCTCGGCCGTCCGCGCCCGCGTGATCGCATCGCCCCGCACCCGCGCTTCGGCCAGCCCGGCGAGATTGTCGCGCACCCCGGCTAGCGAGCGCGCACCGAGCGCCTCGACCCGCGCAGCTTCGAGCGCATCGAAGACGGCGCGCGCTTCATTCTCGGTTGGCGAGCGACGCGCATGCATGCTCGCGTCGGAGTGGCGCACCCGCAGTGCCAGCGCATCCGCCGCGCCGCGCGCTTCGGTGACCAGCCGCGGTTCTAGCGCATTGCCGGGCGAGGCAACCCGCGCCACCTTGCCCATCGCCGCCGACGATTGCTCGCCGCCAAAGGCGACTTCGACCTCGGGATCGTGCGCGATCGCCCGCGCCGCGCCGGCCAGGACGCGGCGGAAGCTGTCGAGGGTATCTAATTTGGCCATCGGCGTATTGTGTCCCCTAGCGCGTCGCGAAGTGGCTCGAAAGCCCCCGAGCTTCTCTGTCGATCCACCAATCAATGATCATTTTGGGATCCCTAACGCCTTATTGACAGGTTACGAAAACTGCTTGAATTTCCTTGCCTTAGGACAAGGCCGCACGCCAGGCGAGCGGTCGATTCCATGAACAGAATTTGTCCGGCAAGCGTCGGACATTAGTGGGGAACAAGACGCGATGCGTAATCCAAGCCTGAGCCAACTCGACATCATGAACGGCAGCGACGTCGGTCTCCTCGGCCCGCAGGGATTTTCGCTCGATCCGTTGGCGGGCACCGGCGCAACCTGGCGCGGCAAGACGATTGCCAGCCTCGACCGCGTGGTTACGCAGATTGATTCGGGCGCGTCGCTTCATGCGGCCAATGGCGTGGTGACCTACACCTTTCTCGATCTCGATCACCTCACCGGTATCTACAACAACCCCAACTTTGGCTTTACCGCCGGCTTCGGCCTGTCGTCCTTTTCGGACGTGCAGCGGGTTGAGGCGCGCAACGATATCGGACTGTGGGATGATCTTATCCCGCTGACGTTCCGCGAGACCAATGGACTCGGCGCGACCATCCAGCTGGCCAACTCGCTCGACCCGGCGCAGGCCTATGCCTATTATCCGGGCAATGGCGCCAAATATCAGAGCGACGTCTTCATCAACGATCCCTACGCCGATAACGTCACTAACCTGTGGTTCGGTGGCGGCGGCTATGGCACGACGACGCTGATCCACGAGCTTGGGCACACAATCGGCCTGTCGCACCCGGGGGCCTATAATTTCGGCCCGGGCTTCGCGGTGAATTACGTCAATGGTGCCGAATATGCCCAGGACAGCATGCAATATTCGATCATGTCCTATTGGTCCGGTGGCGAGACCGGACAGATTACGCGCAACTGGCTCACCGGCCAGGCGCTCTATCCGCAGACGCCGATGATCCACGACATTTTGACGATCCAGGCCAAATATGGCGCCGATCCGACGACCCGCACTGGCGACACGACCTATGGCTTCAACTCGAATGCCGGCCGCGACGTCTATGACTTCGCCAAGAACCCCTATCCCAACCTCTCGATCTACGATGCTGGTGGGAAGAACGACACGATCGACCTGTCCGGCTTCACTGCCGGCAACTTCCTCGATCTTCATGCCGGATCGTTCAGTTCGGTCGGGCAGGGCATTCCAACGCTGACTGCCGTCAACGCGGCCCGCGCTGCGCTGGGCGTCCAGCTCGGCATCACGATCAGTCCGACGACCCAGTCAAGGCTCGACGCCAGCGTAACTGCGCGCTTGCCGACGATCGAAGCCAATATCGCGTTCGATACCGGCGGCGTGACCGGTGTCCGGGCGACCGAGTTCAGCAACCTCAGCATCGCCTATGGCACGACCATCGAAAATGGCATTGGCGGCTCGGCCCGCGACGTGCTGTGGGGCAACCAGGTCGCCAACATCCTCAAGGGCGGTGGCGGCAACGACGTGCTCGACGGGTTCGAAGGCGCCGACACGCTCTATGGCGGCACCGGCAACGACACGTTCGTCTTCCACAACAAGGAATTCGGTGACCGCATCATGGATTGGAACGCCGGCGACAAGATCGACCTCAAGGCGTTCGGTCACCTGACCTTCCTCGGCGGCGGCGCGTTTACCAATCATGCCGGCGAAGTCCATTACACCGGCGGCGTGCTGTCGGCCGATCTCAACGGCGATGGCGTTGCCGATTTCGCGGTCTCCGTCATTGGCGGCCCGATGCTCGGTGCAGCCGACCTGCTGATTATCTGACGGGGGGCAGGTCGGGAGGGCTCAGGCCTTCCCGACCACGCTTTCGGGCAGATCCTTGCCGAACACGCGCTGATAATATTCGGCGATCATCGGCCGCTCGCTCTCGTCGCACTTGTTGAGGAAGCTCAACCGGAAGGCGAAGCCGACGTCGCCGAAGATCATCGCATTCTGCGCCCAGCTAATCACCGTGCGCGGGCTCATCACGGTCGAGATATCGCCGTTGATAAATCCCTGGCGCGACAGGTCGGCGACCTTGACCATCTTGTCGACCGTCGCCTTGCCGTCGGGATTGTCATATTCGCCCGACTTGGCCAGCACGATCTGCGCCTCGGTCGCGGCCGGCAGATAGTTCAGCGTCGCAACGATATTCCAGCGGTCCATCTGGCCCTGATTGATCGCCTGCGTGCCATGGTAAAGTCCGGTCGTATCGCCCAGCCCGACCGTGTTGGTCGTCGCGAACAGGCGGAAGTAGGGGTTCGGCCGGATCACCCGATTCTGGTCGAGGAGGGTGAGCTTGCCCTCGACCTCCAGCACGCGCTGGATGACGAACATCACGTCGGGCCGACCGGCGTCATATTCGTCGAACACCAACGCCACCGGATGCTGCAGCGCCCATGGCAGCAGCCCCTCGCGGAATTCGGTCACTTGCTGGCCGTCCTTGAGCACGATCGCGTCGCGCCCGACCAGGTCGATGCGGCTGATGTGCGCGTCCAGATTGATGCGGATGCACGGCCAGTTGAGCCGTGCCGCGACCTGCTCGATATGGGTCGACTTGCCCGTGCCATGATAGCCCTGGATCATCACCCGCCGGTTGCGCGCGAAGCCGGCGGTGATCGCCAGCGTCGTATCGGGGTCGAACACATAGGCCGGGTCGAGATCGGGAACGCGCTCGTCGGCTTCGGAGAAGGCCGGCACCTCGAGATCGCTATCGACGCCGAAAGCATCGCGCACCTTGACCATCTTGTCGGGCGCGGCGAGCACCGTGTCCGAGCGGGTTTCGAGATTGACGTTGGGAATGTCGGTCATCGGCTGGAATTCCATCTTTGTCCCCGCCCTAGTCCGGCAGGTCGGTCGGCGTCTAGACGTGCGGCATGGCAAGGGGTCTTTTCCCGGCGCGAACTGGCCCTACATTGAACCATCTGGCGACCGGCGTCGTTCCCGCCGGAGTATGCAACAAACGCACCGAGCGGGAGAAGTTCATGGCCGATGTCGACACGCAGGCACGCCGCCTGCAAGTGGCCAACCTGCCGCCTGCCGACAGCGGCCGCGGTGTCGCTCGCCTGCCGGCCAAGTGGATGCAGCAGCTCGGGCTGGCCGAGGGCGACGTCATCGAGATCATCGGCAAGCGCTCGACCGCCGCCCGCGCCATCCGTCCTTACGGCGACGATGACGGGCTCGAGATCATCCGGCTCGACGGGCTGCAGCGCGCCAACGCCGAAGTCGGGTCGGGCGATTATGTCGAGGTGCGCAAGGCCGAATCGAAGCCCGCGACTCGAGTCGTCTTCGCCCCTGCTGCCGAACAGGTCCGCCTGACCGGGTCGGCCGACGCGCTGAAACGCAGCTTCGAGGGCCGCCCGCTGACCGACGGCGATACCGTCGCCACCGCCGGTCACCAGCGGGTCAACGCCGACATGCCCGAGCATGTCCGCCAATTGCTCAACGCCCCCGCCTTCGCGCTTCAGGAGGTGCGGCTGCGAGTGGTGCAGACCACCCCGCGCGGGATCGTCCATATCGATGCGTCGACCGTCGTCGAGCTGCTTCCTGAATTTGCCAAGAAGGACGGCGAGCGCCGCGCCGACGTCACCTATGACGATCTCGGCGGGATGAAATCGACCATCGACGCGCTGCGCGAAATGGTCGAGCTGCCCCTGCGCCATCCCGAATTGTTCCAGCGGCTCGGCGTCGACCCGCCCAAGGGCGTGCTGCTGCACGGCCCGCCTGGCACCGGCAAGACCCGCCTCGCCCGCGCCGTCGCCAACGAGAGCGAAGCGCGCTTTTTCACCATCAATGGGCCCGAGATTATGGGCTCGGCCTATGGCGAAAGCGAAAAGAAGCTGCGCGAAGTGTTCGAGGAAGCCGCCAAGGCCGCCCCGTCGATCATCTTCATCGACGAGATCGACTCGATTGCGCCCAAGCGCGGCCAGGTTTCGGGCGAGGCCGAGAAGCGCCTCGTTGCGCAATTGCTGACCCTGATGGACGGGATCGAGGCCCGCCAGAATCTGGTGGTGATTGCCGCCACCAATCGTCCCGAGGCGATCGACGAGGCGCTGCGCCGCCCAGGCCGGTTCGACCGCGAAATCGTCGTCGGCGTGCCCGACGAGGCCGGCCGGCGCGAGATACTCGGTATCCACACCCGCGGCATGCCGCTGACCGACGCCGTCGAGCTCGATGATCTGGCGCGCCGCACCTATGGCTTTGTCGGCGCCGACCTCGCCGCGCTGACCCGTGAGGCCGCGCTCGAATCGGTTCGCCGAATCATGCCCCGCCTCAATCTCGACGAGCCGACCATCCCACCCGACATCCTCGACAGCCTTTCGGTCGAGCCGAACGACTTCGACAATGCCCTGAAGCGCGTCCAGCCGTCGGCGATGCGCGAAGTGATGGTGCAGATGCCCAACATTCGCTGGGCCGACGTCGGCGGGCTTGATGCCGCCGCGACCAAGCTGCGCGAGGGCGTTGAACTGCCGCTCAAGCATCCCGAGGCGTTCAAGCGGCTTGGCATCCGCCCGGCCAAGGGTTTCCTGCTGTACGGCCCGCCCGGCACCGGCAAGACCCTGCTCGCCAAGGCCTGCGCGCGCGAGGCCGAGGCCAATTTCATCGCCGTCAAATCGTCCGACCTGTTGTCGAAATGGTATGGCGAGAGCGAGCAGCAGATTGCCCGCCTGTTCGCCCGCGCCCGCCAGGTTGCGCCCACGGTGATCTTCATCGACGAGCTCGACAGCCTGGTCCCCGCGCGCGGTGGCGGCATGGGCGAACCGCAGGTGACCGAGCGCGTCGTCAATACCATCCTATCCGAAATGGACGGGCTCGAGGAGCTCAACAATGTCGTGCTGATCGGCGCGACCAACCGCCCCAACCTGATCGACCCCGCGCTGCTCCGCCCGGGCCGGTTCGACGAACTCATTTATGTCGGCGTGCCCGATGTCGCCGGACGGCGGCGGATCCTCGCCATCCACGTCGGCGACATGCCGATCGCCAAGGACGTCGACCTCGAGGCCCTGGCCGAGCGGACCACGCGCTTCACCGGTGCGGACCTGGAGGATCTGACCCGCCGCGCCGGCCTGGTCGCGCTCCGTCGCGGGCTCGATTCGGCGGAAGTGACGATGGCCGACTTCGAGGCGGCGCTGACCGAGACCCGCGCCTCGGTGACCGACGAGATGCTGGCCGATTACGAGCGTATCCAGGACACGCTCAAATCCGATGCAGTCAGGCCACTGGGCGGTATGGGCTTTGTCCTGCCCGGCCAGATGCGTTCGCGCCCGGGTGGGAAGTCAGACGAGCAGCCGCGCCCGGCCCCATAGCGCCAAGCCGATCAGCAGCACGGCCGATACCACGAACGGCAGGTCGTGGTTCAACCCGTACATCACCATCCCGAGCGACGGCGCGGCGACATAAGCGATGCCATTGGCCGAGGTAATCACGCCGGCCACTCCGCCCTGCTCGGCGGTCGGCACGGCCAGGCTCGCTCCGGCGGTGAACCCCGGCCGGGTGAAACCGAAGCCAAGGCTGGCCAGCCCGAAGCCGATGACGATGCCGTACAAACCCTGCGCGGCCATCGTCGCCAGACATCCGGCGGCAGCAATCAGCGCGCCCCAGATGATCAGCGTGCGCGGCCCCAGCGCGAGCCGCGGGATGAGCCCCCACTGCGCCGCCAGCGTTGCCGACGCGCCGGCCATCATGACGATCGAGATCGGCATTTCCGACCCGCTCGGCGGCAAGTGGAGCCGGTCGATGATGAAAAAGCCAAGGCAGGTCAGCGTCGCCGCCTGCGCGTGACCGGCCGCAACGCCCGCGATGATCCACGAACGGATGCGCGGGTCGTTCCACTTCAGCCGCGGGCTCCTGGGAGCGGTCGCCGCGACGACGCTGGCCCCGGTCAGGCTGGTCGCCAGCGACGGATAGCTCATCGCCGCGCCGCGCCCCTCGCGCACACCCTTGACGCGCAAATCCTTTGAATCGTCCGGCAGCCATCGCCACACCGCCACGAACACCCCCAGCCCGATCAGGGCGAAGGCGATTAGCGGACCCGGCAGGCCGACGAATGGCAGCACGAACAGCGGGGCCATCGCCGGGCCGAGAATTGTGCCCAGGCCGAACGACGACGACAGCGACGACAGCGCGGCGACCCTTCCCGATCGCCGTGTCCGCGCCGCCAGATAGGCCTGGGTCGCGCTTGGCGTCGCACAGCCGAACGTCCCGTAAATCGACCGTGCGAGCGCGAACAGGATAAACGTCGTCGTCCCGGCCAGCCCCCCCAACAAGCCCGCGCGCAGGATCAGTCCGCACAGCGCCATCGACACGATGAACCCGCCAACCCCCATCAGCATCAGCCGCTTGCGCCCGTGCCGGTCGCTCTTCTCGGCCCAGAAGGGCGCCAGCAGCACCCACAGGATCGCCGACGAGGTATAGGCCAGCGCCACCCAGAAATCGCCGATCCTCATCTCGCGGCCGATCGCCGGCATGACCGATTGCAGCGCCGTATTGCCCGCTGCCGCGACCAGCATCGCCGCGAACAGCAAGAGGAATTGCGGGGTTTTGAGCGCGCTCGTGCCGATCGGCTGTCCGGAACGAGACGCAAGGGTGGTGGCCGGCATGACCTGTTCCTACCGCACGGTGGACCGAACGGCCAACCAGGGCGTTGAAACTTGCCAATAGGCAGGCATTTTGCCACGAGACCGCCTCGCATCCTCCCGGAGCTTCCATGAATTCCTCATCCGCCCGCGCTCTCAAGAACCGATCGCTTGCCAAGGCGGCGCGGTTGCGGCACCATTGGCACAATCATCCGCGGCTCCAATTCCTCAAGGAATTCGTCAAACATCCGGTCATGGTCGGCTCGGTCATTCCGTCGAGCGACCGACTGATCCGCAAGATGCTTGGCCCGGTCGATTGGGCGAAGACGAAGCTGTTCGTCGAATATGGTCCTGGCGTCGGCACCTTCACTCGTCCGATCCTCGACCTGCTCGGGCCCGATGCGACGCTGATCGCGATCGACACCAATGCCGAGTTCACGGCCTTCCTGAAGGAAGATATCGCCGACGAGCGATTGATCGCCGTGACCGGCTCGGCCGCAGATGTCGAGAAGATCATCGCCGCGCACGGCTTCACCCATGCCGATTTCGTCGTCTCGGGGCTGCCCTTCTCGACTCTGCCAACCGGGGTCGGCGACGCCATCGGCCAGTCGACGGCGCGGGTCATTCGCCCCGGCGGAGCCTTCCTCGTCTATCAGTTCAGCCCCAAAGTGCGCGACTTCATCGCGCCCTATTTTCAGCGGCTCGATCGCGGCTTCGAATGGTGGAACGTGCCACCCGCGACGCTGTTCTGGGGCTGGCGCGAGGAGCTTTAGCGCTCGCCCCGCGCAAGGCCGCGCGTCACCGAATAGTCGAGCGTGCTGACCAGGAAAAAGCCGAACCACCATTTGATCCGCTCGATCAGCGTCCCGCGCTTGGCGTGCAGCGCGCGGGTGATCGCCAGGCTGTCGGCGATCTCATGCTCGAAATAGCTGCGCATCATCATCGCGAATTTTGGATCGTCGACGCGCAGCATCATTTCCATGTTGAGATAGAGGCTGCGCATGTCGAAGTTGGACGATCCGATGTGAACGACGTCGTCCATCACCAGCAACTTGGAATGAAGTTTGGTCGGCTGATATTCGAACATCTCGACTCGGCGCCGCAGCAGCCGTGAATAGGTCGATCGGGCCGCGTCGATGGTCGCATGATTGTCGGACTCGGCGGCCGTAATGACTCGTACCCGGCCGCCGCTGCGCGCCACGTTGGAGATGCGCGTCAACATCGCCGGCATCGGTGCAAAATAGGCCGCAATCATCTCCAGGCTCTTCGCCTGGGCCAGGTCGGAGATCGTCGCCAGCGCCCACGGCGACCGGCGCTGCATCGGTCCGCCGAACAGCCAGCGAACCTTGCCCTCGCTTTCGCTGAAGTGACGCACCATCGCGCGCAGCGCCTTCAATCGCGCGCCCTTGTGAAGCGCCCAGCCCATCAACGCGTCGAAATAACGGCCGAGCCGCTCCGCCGCCGGCCCCTCGACGATCAGGCCGATGTCACGCCACGCCTTCTGCTCAACCGTCCCGAAATAATCATTCTCGACGTTGAACCCGCCGATGATGGCGATTCTGTCGTCGGCCAGCGCCAGCTTCTGGTGATTGCGCAGCACATAGCGGCGGCCAAACGACGGATTGAATCGGCAGAACCGCGCTCCGGCATCGTGGAGATGCTTGAAATAGGTTTCGGGCGTCTTGCTGCTGCCAAACCCGTCGATCAGCAACGACACTTCGACCCCTCGCTCGACCGCACGCAGCAGCGCGTCGCGAACGCGCTCGCCAGCGCTGTCGGCCAAGTAGATGTAATAGAGCACCCGCACGCTGCGCTCGGCGCCGTCGATCAGCGCCAGCAGCGCCTCGAGCCGTGGCGGACCCTCGCTCAGCAAGGTCAGCTGGTTGCCGTCGACGGTGACCGAGCAATCGTCGGGGATGGGCGAGTCTGTGTCGGTCATGAGCGCGGTGTGGCGAGCGCCGCCATGCAAGGCAAGCGGCGGGCCTGGGCTTTCATTGACTTTGCACCGCTCGCTCCCTAGGGGAAGCCGCTCTCCGGCCCTGCCGAACTCCCATCACGAGGCGACCCCATGGCGCGCGTTACCGTCGAAGATTGCGTCGACAAGATTCCCAACCGGTTCGACCTGGTACTGGCCGCTGCACAGCGCGCGCGCCAGATTTCGGGCGGCGCCGACCTGACCATCGATCGCGACCGCGACAAGAACCCGGTCGTCGCCCTGCGCGAGATCGCCGAGGAGACGGTCAAGCCGAAGCATCTTCATGAAGCGATTGTGTCGAGCCTGCAGAAGGTCCGCATCGACGAGGAGGATGAGACCGACGAACTGGCGAGCCTGGCCGATTCGGCCGAGGCGCTCCGCCTCACCGCCGCCGCCCCGCCGCGCCCGAGTCCCTCGGGCGGCGACTACGAGTAGCTCGTTTTAAAGGTTGAGTTGAATGAGGGCGGCACCGCGAGGGGCCGCCCTTTTCGTGTCAGGAGTGCTTCGCCTCTGCCTCGTCGGCGGCGCGGGTGGCCCAGGTCAGGTCGTGCAGGGATAGCTCGCGCCCATCCTCGCCCAGTACGCTGATCGGGCGTACCGGCCGACCGTCGCGACGATCGACCAGCACGATCTCTTGTCGTCCATGGCCCCAATTCTCCGCCCATTGGCGCAGGGCGAGGACGACCGGCAGCAGCTCTTCGCCTTTCGACGTCAGCGAATAGACCACTTTGCGGCGATCGCCCGGATCGGGCGTCCGTGCCAGGATTCCGCCAGCCACCAGCTTGGCCAGCCGGTCCGACAATATGTTGCGGGCGATCCCGAGGCCCGCCTGAAATTCCTCGAAATGCTGCAACCCATTGAGCGCCCCGCGAAGAAGCAGGAACGCCCATTTCTCGCCGATCAGTTCGACCGCTGACGGTAGCGGGCACTGCAACGCCGCTGCTCTGAATGCATCAATGTCGGTTGGTGGACGGCTCACGCAAACTCCCTCGTGACGATTAGAACATAAATATGATGAAAATAACAGTTGCGTAATGAAACGCAAATTGCCATTCAGTTGCAATCTGCAATGCAATATGGGGAATGACCATGACCAATGTTCTCGCGCTGGCCGGCGTGCTGCTGGCCCTCGCACCCGCCGCTGCCTCTGCTGCCAACTATGCCGCGACGCCGATCGTGCCGACGGCCCCGGCGCGCATCAACGCTTCCGACATCGTCTGGGGCTGCGGGCCGGCCGCCTGCCTCGGTAACAGCATGGAAAGCCGGCCGCTCGTGCTGTGTCAGGACCTCGCCTCGCGCGTCGGCAAGCTGACCGATTTCGTTGTTGACGGCCGCGGCTTCACCCCCGATCTGCTCGATCGCTGCAATGCCAGGGCCCGGTCGGGCACCGCGCCTGTCTTCGCCAAGGCCAAATAAGCGGCATCGCGGTGCGCCGGGACGGAAAGAAAGCCCAGCCCCGGCGCATTGCGCCTTGCACGCAGGGGTCGCCTAGCCCCACACTCGCCGCGTGCTGCGCCAATATGAACTCGTCGAGAAGGTAAAGGCCTACGACCCGGACGCCGATGAGGCGCTCCTCAATCGTGCCTATGTCTTTTCGATGAAGGCCCACGGCACCCAGAAGCGCGCTTCGGGCGACCCCTACTTCAGCCACCCGATCGAGGTGGCCGGCATTCTCACCGACCTGAAACTCGACGACGAGACGATCGTCACCGCGATCCTCCACGACACGATCGAGGACACCGTCGCCACCCATGAGGAGGTCGAGCGCCTGTTCGGCGCGTCGGTCGCGCGGCTGGTCGATGGCGTCACCAAGCTCAGCAAGATCGAGGCGCAGAGCGAGAATGAGCGCGCCGCCGAGAATTTGCGCAAGTTTCTACTCGCCCTGTCCGACGACATCCGCGTCCTGCTCGTCAAGCTCGCCGACCGGCTGCACAACATGCGCACGCTCCACCACGTGACGTCAGAGGAAAAGCGCCGCCGCATCGCCCGCGAGACGATGGATATTTACGCGCCGCTGGCCGAGCGGATCGGCATGTACGCGATCATGAACGAGATGCAGACGCTCGCCTTCAAGCAGCTCGAGCCCGACGCCTTCGCCTCGATCACCCGCCGTCTCGCCCAGCTTCATTCGTCGGGCGGCGACCTCGTCGATCGCATCGGCCTGGGGCTGCAGCTCCACCTCGCCGATCACGCGCTCGAAGCCGGGGTGATGGGC
>NZ_JANMWY010000061.1:0-3014 GCF_031380695.1 Sphingomonas sp.
CCGCGCCGGTACCGAGCCCGGCAAAGCCATATTCGGTGATCGGCGTGTCGATCACGCGACGGTCGCCGAACTCCGCCAGCAGGCCCTGCGTGACCTTGTAGGCGCCCTGATATTGCGCGACCTCCTCACCCATCACGAACACCCGGTCGTCGCGCCGCATTTCCACCGCCATCGCATCGCGCAATGCGTCGCGGACGGTGGTCGACTTGAGCTCGGTGCCCTCGGGCACTTCGGGCGCATCATGTGTGCGGGCGACATCGGCGACGAGGTCGCGCGCCCCGGATTCCATTTGCCTGGGGGTGGGGGTAGCTTCCGCCTTCTGCGAAGCGGGTTCGTCCACCGGAGCGGCAGCAGGCTCCGGCGCGGGTTCGGCGGAAGGGGCAGGAGAAGCCTGCTCTCCTTCTCCGTCCATCAACGCAATCGCCGCGCCGACCTTCACGCCATCCGTCCCCTCCGGCACCAATATCTTGGAGATCACCCCTTCATCGACGGCTTCGAATTCCATCGTCGCCTTGTCGGTCTCGATTTCGGCCAGGATATCGCCCGACTTGACCGCATCGCCCTCCTTGACCAGCCATTTGGCCAGCGTGCCCTCTTCCATCGTCGGCGACAGGGCCGGCATTTTGAGTTCGATGCCCATCAGTAGGACCCCACCAGGACGTTCGTGTGCAATTCGCCCGGATCGGGTTCCGGAGCTTCTTCGGCATATTTGGCAGCAGCGACGACGATCGCCTTGATTTCGCTGTCGATTTCCTTGAGCGCATCCTCGGTCATGCCCATGGCTTCCAGTTCGCGCGCCGCCTGGTCGATCGGGTCGCGGCCCTCGCGATAGCTTTGGACTTCCTCGCGCGTACGATATTTCGCCGGATCGCTCATCGAATGGCCGCGATAGCGGTAGGTCTTCAATTCGAGGATGATCGGCCCCTTGCCCGCCCGCGTCCACGCCAGCGCTTCCTCGGCCGCGCCGTGCACCGCGAGCACGTCCATGCCGTCGACCTGGATACCCGGAATGCGGAAGCTTTCGCCACGCTTGTGGAATTGATCTTCGGATGCCGATCGCGCGACCGACGTGCCCATCGCATAGCCATTATTCTCGATCGCGTAGATCACCGGCAGGTTCCACAGCTCGGCCATGTTGAAACTCTCGTACACCTGGCCCTGGTTGGCCGCGCCGTCGCCGAAATAGGCCAGGCACACGCCGCCGTCGTTGGCATAGCGATGCTTGAACGCCAGGCCGGTGCCGAGCGACACCTGCGCGCCGACGATGCCGTGCCCGCCGTAGAAGCCATGCTCGACCGAGAACATGTGCATCGACCCGCCCTGGCCCTTTGAAATGCCGGCAGCGCGGCCGGTCAGTTCGGCCATGATGACTTTGGGGTCGATGCCATAGGCGAGCATGTGGCCATGGTCGCGATAGCCGGTGATGACGCTGTCCTTGCCCACCGTCATCGCCGACTGCAGTCCGACCGCGACCGCTTCCTGGCCGATGTAGAGGTGGCAGAAACCGCCGATCAGGCCGAGGCCGTATAATTGCCCGGCGCGCTCCTCGAAGCGGCGGATGAGCAGCATCTGCTTGTAGAATTCGAGCAATTGCTCCTTCGTCGCTTGAAACCGCGTCGGCTCGGCCGGGCGTTCGCGATTGGGTGAGTCGTTCGCCGTCGGAGTAGGCGCGACGGCGGGAGCGGATTTGGACTTGGAAGTGCGCGCCAAAACGGGGCCTTTCGATCGGAACGGCAAGCGGCGTCGCTATAGAAGCCGCCCCCCTAGACTGGCAATGCCGCAGGGTCGACTGCGGTTTCGCATTCCACCAATCGGTGAAATTAATTGAGCGGGACGACCACTTCGTCGGGTCGCACCAGGCCAAGGTCGCGGCGGACCAGCTCGTCGGCCAAGTCCGGATCGGCCTTGCGCGGGTCGAGCAGATTCGAGCGATGCCTGAGCGCGACCTTCTGCGCATCGAGCTGGGTCAATTCGACCTTCCGCTGCTCCAGGTCACGGTGATAGCCGCCCCAGGCAAGCAAGCCGTTGCGTCCGGCGACCGCATAGCCGGCGAAATTTCCGACGATGATCAACGCCAGCGCCGGCATCGCCGCCCGCCGCATGATCCGGATCGTCCTGCTTGCCCCACCCATGTCCTCTTAGAATCAGAGTGACGCCGTGATGGCAAGCGCAAACTGCTCAATTCAAGGAGATATTCGGGACAATTACGCCGGATGGTACGATCGCAGCGCCGAAACCCCCGGATAGCGTGCCGCGCTGCCCAGCTCCTCCTCGATCCGCAGCAGCTGGTTATACTTCGCCGTGCGATCCGACCGCGCCAGGCTGCCGGTCTTGATCTGGCCGCAGTCGAGCGCGACAGCGAGGTCGGCGATGGTCGAATCCTCGGTCTCGCCCGATCGGTGCGACATCACCGCTGTGTAGCCCGACGACTGCGCCAGCCGTACCGCTGCGATGGTTTCGGTCAGCGTGCCGATCTGGTTGACCTTGACCAGGATCGAATTGGCGATCCCGTCCTTGATCCCCTGCCCCAGCCGCTCGACATTGGTCACGAACAGATCGTCGCCGACCAATTGCACCCGGTCGCCGATCTTCTTCGTGAGCGATTTCCATCCCACCATGTCATCCTCGCCCATCCCGTCTTCGATCGACGCGATCGGGTAGGCGGCGGCCAGCTCGGCGAGATTAGCGGCCATGTCCTCGGGCGACAGCGTCCGCCCTTCCCCGGTCATGGCGTAAGCCCCGTCCTAGAAGAATTCGGTCGAGGCGCAGTCGAGCGCCAGCAGCACGTCCTTGCCGAGCGAATAACCCGCCTTGCCGACCGCTTCCGCGATCAGGTCCAACGCCGCGCGCGCCGAGGCGATATTCGGCGCAAAGCCGCCCTCGTCGCCGACCGCAGTGCTCAGTCCCTTCGCGTGAAGCTCGCTCTTGAGCGCATGAAAAATCTCCGCCCCGCACCGCAATGCTTCGGCGAACGACGGTGCCCCCACCGGCATCACCATGAATTCCTGGAAATC
>NZ_JANMWY010000280.1:0-2251 GCF_031380695.1 Sphingomonas sp.
TCATCCGCCGTTATGAAGAGCCGATTGGAATAAAGGTGCTTGGCTCGGGCTTCCCGGCCGAGATGGTAGATGATGAGCCGGAGGAAGCTGGTTATGAAGTCATTCCCCGGCGCTGAATGAGGTCGCGACGAACATGACCGATGCGATGGCGACCCTGGCCGACTGGACCCGCGCTGCGGCCGGGGTGGCGATCGAAACCGGCCTGTTCATCGACGGCACGTTCCGGCCCTCCGTGACGGGAGAATCGTTCAACGCGATCAACCCCGCCACTGGCCGGATCACTGCACGGATGGCGTGCGGATCGGCGGCCGACATCGACGCTGCCGTAGGCGTCGCCAAGGCCGCGTGGGATGATGGCCGCTGGCGCTACATGCTTCCCCGCCAGCGCATGGCGATCTTCGCTCGCTTTGCCGATCTGGTCGAAGCGAACGCGCATGAATTCGCGCTGCTCGAGAGCCTGGCAATGGGCAAGCCGGTGATCGACGCGCTGACCATCGATATCCCCGAAACCGTCGTCACGGTCCGCTATTTCGGCGAATGCATCGACAAGATCGCCGGCACGGTCAGCAATTCGGCGCACGACGCCGTGCACATGGTATCGCGCGAGCCGCTCGGCGTGGTCGGTGCAATCTCGTCGTGGAACTATCCCCTGCTGATGGCGACATGGAAAGTCGCGCCGGCGCTGGCAGCAGGCAATTGCGTGGTGCTCAAGCCCGCCCAGCAGGCACCACTCAGCTGCCTCAAGCTGGCCCGGCTGTTCGTCGAGGCGGGCGGCCCCGACGGCGTGTTCAATGTTGTCAACGGCAGCGGACCCGAGGCAGGCAAGGCACTCGCGCTGCATCCCGACGTCGCCAAGATCAGTTTCACCGGGTCGACTGCGGTCGGCAAGCAGCTGATGATCTACGCGGGCCAGTCGAACCTCAAGCGCGTCAGCCTGGAGACCGGCGGCAAAAGCCCGCAAATCTTCATGCCCGACTTGCCCGACATCGACCGCGCCGTCGATGCGGCGGTGATGGGCATCTTCGACAACGCCGGGCAGGTCTGCAACGCCGGATCGCGGCTGCTGGTCCACCACGACATCCACGATGAATTCGTCGAGCGGATGAGCCGCCGCGCCGCGGAACTCTACGTCCCCGGCAACCCCCTCGACCCCGCGACCACGCTCGGGCCGATGGTTTCGCGCGCACAGCAGCAAGGCGTGCTCAGTTGGATCGAGCGAGGGAAAGCCGAGGGCGCAACCCTTGCGTTCGGAGGGCAAGACGTGCCGGCGATGGCCGACGGGGCCTATGTCGTGCCGACACTCTTCACCGCCGTCGCCCCAGCGATGGACATCGCCCGCGAAGAGATATTCGGACCGGTCGCCGCCTTGATCCCGTTCGGCGAAGAAGCCGACGCCATTCGTATCGCCAATGATTCGATCTACGGCCTCGCCGCCAGCGTCTGGACGAGCGACGTCCACCGCGCCCACCGCATGGTCAAAGCAATCGAGGCCGGGGTCGTGTGGGTCAATTGCTTCGGCGATGGCGACATGACCCAGCCGTTTGGCGGCTTCAAGCAATCGGGCAATACGCGCGATAAGTCGATGGAATGCCTTGCCGGCTACATGCAGTCCAAGTCGGCGTGGCTTTCGCTCCGCTAATCAGAGACGCCGACGTGCGCCGACGTCCAGTCGATGAATTTACGGATGCGCAGATTGTCTTTCATATCCTTCCGGCAGATCAGTCCCCATTCGCCGGGACACACCGTCTTGTGCGGGACCGGCCGAACGAGCCGTCCAGAGGCCAGGTCTGCATCCACGAACGGTCCGTTGACGAGCGCGATCGCCTGGCCGGCGAGCGCCATTTCAAGCGCGACCGCCAGCGTGTCGACGACCAGATAAGGCGACGCCGGATCGAACGGGACGCCGGCCGATTCGAACCAGCTCTTCCAGTTTCGAACCTCGGTATAAATCGCGACGAGCGGCTGGGCGAGCAGGTCGGCAGGTTTCGGCGCCGGACCGAGCCGCGCCGCAACCTCCGGGCTGCACACCGGGAACAGACTATATTCGAACAACGGCACCCAATGATACTTCGGGTTGGGCGGTATCTCGCAATAGACCAGGCCGACATCGGCGTGGACATCGTCGAATTCCCATTCGACCGCGCAGGTGCTCAGCGTGACCTTGACCTCGGGATGGTCGGCGAGGAACTGGGGTACTCGCCGCGCCAGCCAGCGGATCGACGCGGTGACATAGGTTTGCACGCGCAACGGC
>NZ_JANMWY010000120.1:0-2719 GCF_031380695.1 Sphingomonas sp.
CCCCAGTTGACGCCGGTCAGTGTCGGAACCCCCGGTTCCGTTCGTACCCATTGGGAAGGCTGGTCGTTCATCGCGTCTTCGCCTATCGGCTGGCGTTAATCATAGCAACCGCTTGCCGGTAGCGAACAACAAACAACGCAACCGAAGAGGTTGCCGACAGAATCTGGAGTGACAATGAGCTGGACCGAAGAGCGGATCGATCGACTGAAAGCCATGTGGTCGCAAGGATCGACCGCCAGCATGATCGCCGAGGAACTGGGTGGCGTCAGCCGTAATGCAGTGATCGGCAAAGCCCATCGGCTCGGCCTCGATTCGCGCCCCTCGCCGGTCAAGCCGGTCGAGAAGACCGTGAAAAAGCCCGCCGCCGCCAAGCCTGCCCCGGCTCCCGCTGCGCCGCCACCTGCGAAGAAGCCACTGCCCGAACCCGCCGCCCCGCGCGCCGCCGCCCCGTCCGGCCCGCCGGTGCGCAAGCCGATCGTCACCGACGCCGCCAACATGCCGGTCCAGAACCTGGTCCCGGCGCGCGAAGGCACCGATCCGTCGGCGATCCAGTATCGTTCGGTCGGCCCGGGCGGCTTCATCCGCCAGGGTCCGGGCGACACGCAGGCGCCGATCCCGCCGGCCCCGCCGCGCCGCCTCGTACCCGCCAAGCCGTCGGCCGAAGTCGCCGACCGCACCAGCCTGCTCGACCTCAACGACCGCATCTGCCGCTGGCCGATGGGCCATCCCGGCGAGCCCGACTTCCATTTCTGCGGCGACCACGCCAACCCGGGGTTTCCCTACTGCGTGGCACACTGCGGCGTCGCTTACCAAGCCCAGTTGCCAAGGCGCGATCGCCGCCCTCCGCCGCCGCTGCCGTACGGTGGGCCTCGCGTCAGATAAGAAAAGGGCTCCGGCGACCATGTCACCGGAGCCCTTGTTCAGGTCGAGCCGGGATCAAGCCTCGCTCGGCTCATTGGCTGCGGCCTCGATCGTGTCGTGACGCGGCCCTTCGATCGCCCCGCCGCCGATCTCGATTTTGCGGGGCTTCATCGCCTCGGGGATTTCGCGCACCAGCTCGATCTGGAGCAGTCCGTCCTTTAGCTCCGCTCCGTTCACCTTGATGTGATCGGCGAGGCCGAATCGCCGTTCGAACGAGCGATTCGCGATCCCACGATGGACGTAGCTCGCGCCATCTTCTTCGGCCTTGTTACCGCTGACGATCAGCTGGTTCTGCTGAGCGGTGATATCGATATCGCCCTGAGCAAAGCCCGCCACCGCCAGGCTGATGCGGAAGCGGTTCTCGTCGAGCCGCTGGAGATCGAACGGCGGATAATTGTCCTGCCCCGCGCCGGTCGTTCCGCTCTCGAGCAGGTCAAACAGCCGGTCGAAGCCAATCGTGGAGCGCCGATACGGCGCAAAGTCAAAAGCACTACGCATGTCATGTCCTCCATTTGAAGCGACTGGCGGAACACCGAGCCTGCGCGGCCCGAACGCCCCGTCGCCGGGCCTCATCAAGCGTCCGGCGACGCGCGATTTAGGAAGCGCGATCTGCTGTTCAAGACCCCGGTCGCCCGCTAGGCATTCTCCCAATGTCTGACCTCTTCACCTCCCCCTCCGCCGCCACCCCCGCTACCTACGACGCCTCATCGATCGAGGTGCTTGAGGGGCTGGAGCCCGTCCGCCGCCGCCCGGGCATGTACATCGGCGGGACCGACGAGCGCGCGCTTCACCACCTCGCCGCCGAGGTGATCGACAATGCGATGGACGAAGCGGTCGCCGGCCACGCCACCCGCATCGAGGTCGAGCTGGGCCTCGGCAACCGCCTGACGGTCAGCGACAATGGTCGCGGCATCCCGGTCGATCCGCACCCCAAATACCCCGGCCAGTCGGCGCTCGAGGTGATCCTCACCACGCTCCACTCCGGCGGCAAGTTCGAGGGGAAGGCCTACTCCACCAGCGGCGGCCTCCATGGCGTCGGCATCAGCGTCGTCAACGCGCTGTCCACCGACACCGTCGTCGAGGTTGCGCGCGACAAGAAGCTCTATCGCCAGACCTTCGCGCGCGGCCTGGCGACATCGAAGCTGGCCGAAGTCGGTGCTGCTCCCAACCGTCGCGGCACGACTGTTGCTTTCACCCCCGACACCGAGATTTTCGGGGCCGAAATGCAGTTCGATCCCGCCCGCCTCTATCGTCTCGCCCGGTCGAAAGCCTATCTCTTCGCCGGGGTCGAAATTCGCTGGCGCTGCGACCCTGCACTCGCCACCGCCGAAGTCCCCGCGCAGGCAGTGTTCCAGTTCCCTGGCGGGCTTGGTGACCACCTCGCCGAGACGCTCGAAGGCCGCGAGTGCATCACCGCACCGCCCTTCACCGGTCGCCAGGACTTCCCTGACGGCCAGGGCTCGGTCGAATGGGCGGTCGCCTGGCCGATCTGGTCCGACGGCAGCGAGACTTACTATTGCAACACCATCCCGACCCCAGATGGCGGCACGCACGAAGCCGGCCTGCGCGCGGCGCTGACCAAGGGCGTACGCGCGTTCGGCGAATTGGTCGGCCACAAGCGTGCCAAGGACATTACCGCCGACGACGTCTTCAACCAGGTCGAGCTGATGCTCTCGCTGTTCCTGCGCAACCCGCATTTTCAGAGCCAGACCAAGGACCGCCTGACCAGCCTCGAGGCGGCGCGCTTCGTCGAAGCTGCCGTGCGCGACCATTTCGACCATTATTGCGCCGACAACAT
>NZ_JANMWY010000121.1:0-13287 GCF_031380695.1 Sphingomonas sp.
TTCCTTACACTCGGCTTGATCGCGCCGTTCATAGGAAGCGCCTTGGCTGGCTGCAAGCAATCGCTTACATCGCCCGCCATGTCCCCTCCCCCTTCCGACGCTCGCCCGCCGCTGACCGTACTGATCGCCGCACCGCGCGGATTTTGTGCCGGTGTCGATCGCGCGATCAAGATCGTCGAATTGGCGATCGAGCAGAACGGCGCCCCGGTCTATGTTCGCCACGAAATCGTCCACAACAAGTTCGTCGTCGACCGGCTCGCCGGGATGGGCGCGGTGTTTGTCGACGAGCTGGACGACGTGCCCGACGGCCGCCCGGTGGTCTTCTCCGCCCACGGCGTGCCCAAATCCGTTCCGGCGGCGGCCGAGCAACGCGGTCTCGCCTATCTCGACGCGACCTGCCCGCTGGTAAGCAAGGTCCACCGCCAGGCACAGCGGCTGATCGAGACCGGGCGCCAGATCCTTTTCATTGGCCACGCCGGCCATCCCGAGGTGATCGGCACCTTCGGCCAGGTTCCGGTGGGCTCAATGACGCTGATCCAATCGGTCGAGGACGTCGCCGAACTTACGGTCGCGGATGACGAAAATCTGTCGTTCCTCACTCAGACGACGCTGTCGGTCGACGACACGGCGGCAATCGTCGCGGCACTGATGGCGCGCTTCCCGACGATCAAGGCACCGCGCGGCGAGGATATTTGCTACGCTACTTCCAACCGCCAGGCGGCAGTCAAGGAGATCGCCCCGCGCTGCGAACGGATGCTGGTCATCGGCGCGCCCAACAGCAGCAATTCGCTCCGCCTGGCTGAAGTCGCCCAGCGGCTCGGGACGCCGTCGCGACTGGTGCAGCGGGCGAGCGAGATCGACTGGGACTGGTTCGGGACGCCCGCGACCATCGGCCTCACTGCTGGCGCGTCGGCGCCCGAACTGCTGGTCCGCGAAGTCATCGCGGCGCTGGCCGAGCGCTTTACCGTGACCGAGCACGAGCTGGCGCACGTGCCGGAGGGCCAGGTGTTCAAACTGCCGCGTGAACTCGTTGGCTGAGGGTACCGGGTCCGGCGAACTGCCGCAGGTCGACATCTTCACCGACGGGGCGTGCAAGGGCAATCCCGGTCCGGGCGGCTGGGGCGTCCTGATCCGCGCGGGCGCGCGTGAGAAGGAATTGTCGGGCGGCGAAGCGCTGACCACGAATAATCGCATGGAGCTGCTCGCCGCGATCGAGGGCCTCAACGCGCTGACCAAGCCCTGCCGAGTCAGCCTTGTCACCGACAGCATCTATGTCCGCGATGGCATCACCAAGTGGATCCACGGCTGGCGCAAGAATGGCTGGCGCACCGCCGACCGCAAGCCGGTCAAGAATGCCGAGCTGTGGCAGGCCCTTGTCACTGCCGCCGAACCCCATCGGGTCGAATGGAAATGGGTCAAGGGCCATAGCGGCCACGCCGAAAACGACCGGGTCGACGAACTCGCTTGTGCCGCTGCCGAGGCTCAGCGCGGGGCGAAGCGCGCCGGGCTGTAGATCGCCGCGTCGAACCCCACGACCATCGGGTCGGGCTCGCGCCCCAGCAACCCCGCCGCCGCCAACTTCGCCGCCGCCGGCGCGGTCTGGATCCCGAACCCGCCCTGCCCCGCGAACCAGAAAAATCCCGGCGCGGCAACGTCATAGCCGATGACCGGCAGGCGATCCGGGGCAAAGCTCCGCAAGCCCGCCCAGCTCCGCTCGACCCGTTCGACCGGCCAGTCGACCGCCTTCTCGAACCGGTCGATCGCGACGGCGATATCGATTTCCTCGGGCTGCGCGTCGCACGCCTCGGTCGCGATTTCGTCGTGCGGGCTGACCCACACGCTGCGGTCGCCCTCGCCCTTGAAATAGAAGGAGCCGGCGGCGTCGCTGACCTGCGGCAGGCGCGACAGGCCGGAGTGGCCAACTCGAAGCTGGACCATCGTCCGCCGCTTCGGAGCGATGCCGAGCGGCGCGACTTCGCATGCCGTGGCAACGGGATCGGCCCAGGCCCCTGCTGCATTTACCAGCGTATCCGCTGTCACCGAGAGACCGTCCTCGATCATAACCGTCCACCATTCGCCCCCTCGATGCGCGGAGGCCAGCCGTGCGTCGGCCCACAGGGTGCCGCCTCGGCGCCGGTACTGGCGCAGATAAGCGGCATGAAGCCCGGCGACGTCGATATCGGCGCAGCCCGGCTCGCTCCGCGCCTGAACCCAGCGCGGCGAAATTCCGGGGATCGCCGCTTCAAGCTCGGCTCGCGACATCGCCAAGGTTTCGACCGATGCGGGCAGGAATGCGAAGGCATCGACGTGGCCGGTCGAATCGACGTGGATCGTCCCGCGCGGACTGAGGAAGCCCGACTCGGCGAACTCGACCGGGGGATTGGCCAGGAAATCCTTCGAAGCGGTGGACAGCGGCGCTACCCCGGCCCCGCCATAGCTCTCCAGCCAGAATGCCGCCGACCGCCCGGTCGAATGCATTCCCGGATACGATTCGGCCTCGATCAGCAGAACGCGCGCTTCGCCCGCGACCTCCGCGCCCAGGCTCGCTCCGGCGATCCCGCCGCCGACGATAACGATGTCGAAATGGTCCATGCCGGACGCGGTTACGGTTTGGAAAGCCGCGCCGTCTAGAGGCGATTCGATGAACCCGCTTTTTCCCGACTTGCTGACCGCCATTCTCGCCCTGCTGCTGGTCGTCGCTGCGGTGGTCGATATCCGTACCTTCACCATCTCGAATCGGCTGGTGATCGCGGTCGCGCTGCTGGCACCGCTGTTCTGGCTGGCGGCAAGTATCCCGCTATGGCCCGACGCCGGCTATCGCGTCGCCATCGCGGCGGCGGTCTTCGCCGGCCTTGCCGCGACCTTCTACCTCGGCATGATGGGCGGCGGCGACGTCAAGCTCGCCGCCGCCCTCGCCCTGTGGTTCTCACCGTTGACCACGGTCAAGTTCCTGGTGCTGATGTCGATTGCCGGCGGCGCGCTGACGCTGATCGTGATCGTCGCCCACAAAATCCGGTCCCGTGAGGGCCGGCCGGAGATTCCATACGGGGTCGCCATCGCTTTCGGCGGCTTATGGTTAGTCGCCCAACGGTTTCTTAACCATTTTGCCTGATGTCTGCAGTCATTGAGGGCACCCTCTAGGGGAGGCGTATTCGCCATGGACGTGAAGAAAGTTGCGCTACTGATCGGAGCGCTGGTCATTGCGGTGGTCACCGCGGTCATGGCCAAGAATATGTTTACCGGAGCCGGCACGCAGCAGGCTGCGGCAGCTCCTGCGGTCCCGATGGGTCCCAAGGTGCTGGTGGCGCGCAAGCCACTGCCGGTCGGGTCGATGATCGACGCCGACAGCCTCACCTACCAGGCCTGGCCCAAGGAGCTCGTCCAGGGCGCCTATTATACGCAGGGCGGGATCGATGGCGATCCGCTCAAGATGGTCGGCATGGTCGTCCGCAACCCGGTCACCGCCGGTCAGCCGATCACGCGCGGCACGCTGGTCGGCCCCAATGACCGCGGCTTCCTCGCCGCGGCGCTCGGGCCGGGCATGCGCGCCGTCACCGTCTCCGTCTCGGCCACCAGCGGCGTCGCCGGCTTCGTCTTCCCGGGCGACCGGGTCGACATGATGCTGACCCAGGGCGTCGAAGGCGGCGGCGTTGGTCCGCAGCTCAAGGTCACCGAGACGATCGTCCGCAACATCCGCGTCCTCGCCACCGATCAGCGCATCGAACAGGGCAAGGACAAGGACGGCAAGGTCATCGCCATCCCGTCGCAGACGGTCACGCTGGAAGCGACCCCGCGCATCGCCGAGAAGATCGCCGTTGCCACGTCGCTCGGCCAGATGTCGCTCGCACTCCGCTCGATCGCCGACAACACCGCCGAACTCGAGCGCGCTGTCGCCTCGGGTCAGGTCAAGGTCCCGGCCGGCACCGCGCCGGGCCAGGAACGCCAGATGCTGCTCGCCGTGGCGAACCAGCCGATGGACAACAACACCACCTTCGTCACCGGCGGCGACGTGTCGCGCTTCCAGCGCCGCACGGTTCCGGCCAAGCCGATCGCTCCGACCGCCATGGCCTCGGCCAATGGCGCGATGGGCGGCGTCGTCGCGCCGACCGGCCCTGTCGTCCGCGTGTCGCGCGGCAATACTGTCACCGTCGTTCCTGTGGGGGCTCGTTAAGATGACCATCAATCGTAGCACGCGTCAGCCGCGCCTGGGCACTGCCCTTGTCGCGCTGGCCATCGGCCTCGGCAGCCTTGCCGTCGCCACCCCCGCCGCGGCGATGCCGAAAGCCGGCACCTACCGCCCCTCGGGCCGGGTCACGCTAAGCGTCGGCCAGGGCCAGCTGGTCACCCTGCCGGCCACCGTCGCCGACGTTTGGACCTCCAACTCTGATGTTGCCGACGTCTATGTCAGCAATTCCAAGCAGATCCACTTGTTCGGCAAGGCATTCGGCGAAGCGACCGTGATCGCGACGGCGGCCAATGGCTCGGTGGTCTATGCCACCAACGTCATGGTCAGCCAGAACATCAACTCGGTCGACGACATGCTGAAGGCCGCAATGCCCGACAGCGACATTCACGTGCAGACGGTTGGCCAGATGGCCGTGATCAACGGCACCGTCGCCTCGCCGGCAGACAGCGCCCAGGCGCAGGCGCTCGTCACGGCGCTGCTCAATCCCGGCGTCGACACGAGCGCTGCGGGCGCGATGCTCAAGATCGTGCCGGTAAATCGCCTGAAGGCGGCGACGCCGTTGCAGGTGACGCTCAAGGTGCGCATCGCCGAAGTCAACCGCAGCTTCCTGAAGCAGATCGGCGTCAATTTGCTTAGCCAGGACAATACTGGGGGAACGAAATTCGGGATCGGCCAGGGCAATCCTGGGACCATTGGTTCAGGTGGCGCTTCCGGCGTGTTCAATTCGATCGCCGGCGGAACATCGCTCGGTATCGCGGGCAAATTGTTCGGGCTCAACCTGCTCGGCACGCTCGATCTCGCCGAGAACGACGGCCTCGTCACGACGCTGGCCGAACCCAACCTGACCGCGCTTTCGGGCGAAACCGCCAGCTTCCTTGCGGGTGGTGAATTCCCCATCCCGGTGTCGCAGTCGCTCGGCTCGGTATCGATCGAGTATAAGCAATACGGCGTCGGCTTGGCCTTCACGCCGATCGTGCTGGGCGACGGCCGCATTTCGATGCGGGTCCGTCCTGAAGTCAGTCAGCTGTCGACCGAAGGCGCGATCAAGCTCAACGGCTTCGACGTTCCGGCTATCACCACCCGGCGAGCGGAAACGACGGTCGAGCTCGGCTCGGGCCAGAGCTTCATGATCGCCGGACTGCTCAATAATTCGAACACCAACAGCATTCAGAAGGCGCCGTTCCTCGGCGACCTGCCGATCCTCGGCGCGCTGTTTCGCTCGACCAGCTATCGCAAGTCGCAGACCGAGCTGGTGATCATTGTCACGCCGTACCTGGTGCGGCCGGTGTCGGGACAGCTCGCGACCCCGATCAAGGGTTATCGCGCTCCAACCGACGGCCAGCTGTTTCTCGAAGGGGCGCTAAACGACGGCCAATCGGGACCGCGCACTGCGGTGCCGGTGGCCCGTCCGGGGCTGAGCGTCGGCGTCGCGGGGGCCTCGACCATCGCCGCCCCCGTTCCAGGCTTCAGCAAGTGATCCCGCTCAGGAAGGACAAGATCATGCGTCATTCTCTCTTGATCCTGGTGGCAGCGACCTCGCTGTCCGCCTGTGGCACGGTCGCCCAGAAGACCGACGTCACCCGCGGACTCGAATCGGTCAACGTGCCGGTCGTCACCCGTCAGGACTTCGCCTTCGATGCCCCTGCCCCCGACGGCTATTTGCCGAACGAGCAAAGGGCTCGCCTCGACGGCTGGTTTCAGGGCCTCGATCTCAACTATGGCGACAGCGTCTATGTCGAGGGCCCGAGTGCCGCGGTAGCACGGGGCGATGTCGCCCGGCTCGCCGGCCGCTATGGCATGCTGGTCAGCGAAGGCGGCCCGGTGCTCGCCGGCGACGTCCCGCCAGGAACAGTCCGGGTGGTCGTCACCCGCGCTCGCGCCAGCGTCCCCAATTGCCCCAATTGGGACGATGCCGGGAAGCCGACCAACTACAACAACCGCACCGCCTCCAACTTCGGTTGCGGCGTGAACGCCAACCTCGCCGCGATGGTCGCCAATCCGGAAGACCTGATCCACGGCCGCGAAGGCAGCGGTGTCGGCGACGTGCAGACGTCCGCCAAGGCCGTCGGCATGTACCGCACCACCAAACCGACGGGGGCCGGTGGCCTTCAGGACATCACGACGAAGAAGGGCAACTAGGCCATGAATGCTCCCTTCCAGAACCGCGTGGGAACTCGCGATCCGTTCACCGCCTTCGTCTGCGACGACGCCACGGCCGACATGCTGCGGCCGGTCGCGGTCGAACACGGCTGGTCGCCCGAAAAGGTCAACAAGGGCGGGCTGCGCAACGCGGTCCAGTCCCTTTCGGTTTCGGCCAGTCCGAACATCCTGTTCGTTGACCTGTCCGAATCGGGCGACCCGCTCAACGACATCAACGCGCTCGCCGAAGTGTGCGAGCCCGGCACGATCGTCATCGCCTCGGGCCAGGTCAACGATGTCCGCCTCTATCGCGACCTCGTCGCCAGCGGCATCCACGACTATCTGCTCAAGCCCTTCACGGTCGACCAGCTGCGCGACACCTTCTCGCACGCCCAGTCGATCCTGTCGGGACCGCGCGGCGAAGCCCAGGTCGACAAGCCCCACGTCATGACCGCCGTGATCGGCGTTCGCGGCGGCGTCGGCGCCTCGACCCTGGCGACCAGCCTCGCCTGGATGCTCGGTGAGAAGGCCAACCGTTCGACCGCTCTGCTCGACCTCGACGTCCACTTCGGCACCGGCGCCCTGGCGCTCGACCTGGAGCCGGGCCGCGGCCTGACTGACGCGATCGAGAATCCGAGCCGGATCGACGGACTGTTCATCGAACGCGCCATGGTGCGGGCGAACGAGCGGCTGTCGGTGCTGTCGGCCGAAGCGCCGATCAACTCGCCGCTGGTCACCGACGGCACCGCCTTCTTCCAGCTCCAGGAAGAAATGCGCAACGCCTTCGAATCGACCGTGATCGACCTGCCGCGGCAGATGCTGATCCAGTATCCGCACATGGTCCATGATGCCCATGTCGCGGTCGTCGTGGCCGAACTCACCCTGGCGGCAACGCGCGACACGATCCGCATCCTCGCCTGGCTCAAGTCGAACGCACCGCAGACCAAGGTCATCGTCATCGCCAACGGCGTGCCGTCGGGCGGCGCGCTCGAAATCAGCAAGAAGGATTTCGAGCAGTCGATTGAACGTCAAGTCGACATCGTCTTCCCCGAAGACGGCAAGCTGGCGGCGCAGGCGGCCAAGCTGGGCAAGCCCATGGCCGAAGTCGCCAGCGGCAAGATGGCCGCGCCGTTCACCCAGCTGTCGAACATGGTCTTGAGCCATGCCAGCGAGGACGGTTCGATCAGCCAGGCGAAGGGCGCGACGATCGAAAAGGCGTCGCTGGTCGGCAATCTGAAGTCGATGCTCGCAAAGAAAGCAGCCTGATTAACCTGAACGGACGGCGGGCCGGGCCTCACGCCCTGCCCGCCCTCCATCCTCGAGACGGGACGGCACGACAATGATGCTGATGATCATGCTGGTGGTGGGACTGGGCGGGACGATGCTCCTGCTGTTCAGCGCCTTCCAGGGCCCGTCCGCGTCCAAGGCGGTCAAGCGCCGCATGGAGCTGCTCAAGGAGCGCCATGCCGACGGCGTGCTGGCGGCCAACGCCAACGCCCAGATCCGCAAGCTGATGCAAGCCCGTGAGAGCCGCGTCGAGAGCATGGCGTCGAGCCTGATCCCCAAGCCGGCCTTGCTGCGCAAGCGGCTCGACCAGACCGGGCGCCAGATCACGCTGGGCAAATATGCGATGACATCGATCGGCTTGGGCATTGCCATCGCCGTCTTGCTCATGATGAAGGGCCTGCCCTGGTATCTCGCGCTCGTGCTCGGCCTGTTCGTCGCGCTGGGCGTGCCGCACTTCGTCATCGGCAAGATGATCAAGCGCCTGATCAAGAAGTTCAATTCCAACTTCCCCGACGCGATCGAGCTTATGGTCCGCGGCCTTCGCTCGGGCCTGCCCATTACCGAGACGCTGGGCATCGTTGCCAACGAAATGTCGGGGCCGGTCGGGATCGAATTCCGTGGCGTTTCCGACAAGATGAAAATCGGTCGCACGATGGAGGCCGCGCTTCAGGAAACGGCGGATCGGCTCGGCACCGCCGAATTCCAGTTCTTCGTGATCACCCTGGCGATCCAGCGCGAAACCGGCGGCAACCTCGCCGAGACGCTGTCGAACCTTGCCGACGTGCTCCGCAAGCGCGCCCAGATGGTCCTCAAGATCCGCGCGATGAGCTCGGAATCAAAGGCTTCGGCGATGATCGTCGGATCGCTACCGTTCATCGTCTTCACGCTCGTCTACATGATCAACCCCCATTACATGGGCAAGTTTTTCGAAGATCAGCGGCTGATCGTGGCCGGTCTCGGCGGCATGTGCTGGATGAGCATCGGGGTGTTCATCATGGCCAAGATGGTCAACTTCGAGATTTGATGGGGCGAATGTCATGAATTCCACCGTTCACCCCACGCTGCTCGGCGTCGATATCATCTGGTTTGCGACCATCCTGGCCGCAGTCGCGACGATGGCGGTGCTGGTCGCCATCTATGCCGCGACGACCGTGCGCGATCCGATGGCGCGCCGCGTCAAGGCGCTCAACGAGCGGCGCGAGCAACTTAAGGCGGTCATCGTCGCCTCGACCAACAAGCGCAAGAAGCTGAGCAACAAGAACGAGGCGGCGGACCGCGTCCGCTCGCTCCTCGGCAGCTTCAAGATGCTGCAGGACGACCAGATCAAGAAGGCTCAGGTGCGCCTCATGCAGGCCGGTATCCGAACCAAGGATCTCGCCTTCTTCATTATCTTCGCGCGCTTCGTCCTGCCGGTCGTGCTCGGCGGCACCGCGATCATCGCCGTCTATGTCTTCCACGCGTTCCCGCAGTGGGGCTGGTTCAAGCATTACATGCTCGTCGCCGGCGCGCTGGTCGGCAGCTACAAGGCGCCCGACATCTGGCTGTCGAACAAGGTCAAGAAGCGCAGCCACGCGGTCCGCAAGGGCCTGCCCGACGCGCTCGACCTGCTCGTAATCTGTGCTGAGGCCGGTCTCACCGTCGACGCCGCGTTCAACCGCGTCGCCAAGGAACTCGGCAAGGCCTACCCCGAGCTTGGCGACGAATTCGGCCTGACCGCGATCGAGCTGGGCTTCCTCAACGAGCGCCGCCAGGCGTTCGAGAACCTCGCCACGCGCGTCGATCTCGAAGCGGTTCGCGGCGTCGTCACGACGATGATCCAGACCGAGAAATACGGTACGCCGCTCGCCTCCGCGCTGCGCGTGCTGTCGGCCGAATTCCGCAACGAGCGCATGATGCGCGCCGAGGAAAAGGCCGCCCGCCTGCCCGCGATCATGACCATCCCGCTGATCATGTTCATTCTGCCGACGCTGTTCGTCGTCATTCTCGGCCCGGCTGCCTGTTCGATCAACGACAGCTTCATCAACGGCTGATGCCTCGCAAGAGGGTCGCCTGAAGCGTCACCGGACCGCCGCTCCTTTCCAGTGAAGGGGCGGCGGTTTTCGTTTCGCACCCGGCCTGAGGGAACGCTTGAGGCTGCCGCGCGCTTTACCCCCAACAGCATTCCGGGGAAGCGCACCATGCTCAATTTCACCAGCGACCAATGGGTCATCGTCGGTCTCGTCTTCCTGCTCGGCCTGCTGGTCGGCGGATTTCTCTTCTCGGGCGGCGGCCGCAAGTGGAAGCAACGCTATAACAGCGAAGTCAGCCGCCGCCGCGAACTCGAACAGACCCACGCCGATCGCGAGAGCCAGTGGCGCGACCAGGAAAAAGCGCACCTCGCCGAACTCAAAGCGCGCGACAAGGCGATCGCGGCCGCGCCGGTCGCGGTTGCGCCGGCGGTGGCTGATCGCGCGGTGACAGACCGCAGCATCGTCAGCGACCGCCGCGACACCAACAACGATGGCATCGTCGACACCGAGGAGGCCCTGCGCGCCAATCGCCCGGCCGGTTTCATGGACCGTGTCCTCGGCCGCGAGCGCGACGTCGACGGCGACGGCATCCCCGACCGCAAGGAGTAAGGTCAGCCCTCGATCTTCGAGAAATCCGCGACCCGGTGAACCGCGTCGCGAAACCGGGCGAGTAGAGTGAGCCGCCGCGCGCGGATGGCGGGCTCTGGGTCGTTGACCGTCACCTTCTCGAAAAACGCATCGATCGGAGTCCGCAGAGACGCGAGCGCCGTCATTGCGGCGGTGAACTCTTCGGCTTCGATAGCAGCTTCGGCGCGCGGCTCGGCCGCATCGAGCGCAGCAACCAGCGCAGCCTCTTCAACCGCAATTCCACCGTCATCCCGGGCTTTACCCGGTATCCCGCTACCCTGTTCCTTCTTCAAAATATTCGCCGCCCGCTTGTACCCCGCGAGCAAATCCGCCCCCTCCCCCGTCTCGACAAACCCCTGCAACGCCGTCACGCGCGCCAGCAGCCGGACGAGATCATCCTCCCCGCCCAGCGCGAACACCGCATCGATGAGGTCATGACGGACACCGGCATCGCGTTGCTGGACCTTGAGGCGGTCGGCGAAGAAGTACCGAACCCGTTCCAAGCCGTCGGCACTTTCGGGCCAGACGTAGCCAGCCGCACTAGCCCAGTTTCGATATACTGCCTCAATGTCGAAACGTAGATTACTTGAGGTTTGAAGCGACAAAATGCTCAACGTCGAACGCCTTAGCGCAAAAGGATCCTTCGATCCGGTCGGCGTCTCGTCAATAGCGAAGAAGCTGAATACACTATCCAGCTTATCGGCCAGACTCACCGCTACCGTCACCGGCGCGGTCGGCACCTCATCCCCATGCCCAATCGGCTTGTAATGATCGCGGATCGCGTCGCTGACCGCCTTGGGCTCGCCCTGCGCTTCGGCCAGATAGCCGCCGATCACTCCCTGCAATTCGGGGAATTCCCCGACCATCCCGGTAACGAGATCGGCCTTGCATAGCCGCGCCGCGCGTTCCGCGAGCGAGGCTAGATCCTCCCCCGCAGGGGGAGGGGGACCATCCGCAGGATGGTGGAGGGGCGGTGCAACAGGAGTTGCTCTCGTGTCGCGAGGCCCCTCCACCATCGGCTGCGCCGACGGTTCCCCTCCCCCTCCGGGGGAGGACCCAACGATCCCCTCTTCGCACAACCACCGCGCCAGTTTCGCCACTCGCTCGACCTTGTCGGCCACCGTCCCCAGTTTTTCGTGGAACACGATCCCGCTCAGCTTCGCCGCCTGCTCCTGCAGCGGCACCTTCAAATCCTGCTCCCAGAAGAACCGCGCATCGGAGAATCGCGCCGCCAGCACCCGCCGGTTGCCCTCGACGATCGCCGCCCCGCCGTCGTTCGCGGCAATATTCGCCGTGCACACGAGCGCCGGGGCGAGCCCGCCATCCTCACGCACACAGGCAAAATATTTCTGGTTGGTGCGCATCGTCAGCACGATCACTTCGCGCGGCACGTCGAGATAATCGGGGTCGAATTGCCCCAGCAACGGCACCGGCCATTCGGTCAGCCCGGCATTCTCGACCACCAGCCCCTCGTCCTCGACCAGCGTCAGCCCCGCCGCCTTCGCCGCCGCCCGCGCCCCGTCGCGCACAATCGCCTCACGCTCCTCATGATCGACGATCACATGGCAGGCGCGCAGCTTCGCGGCATAGTCCGACGCCCCGCCGATGGTGATCGGCCCGGGATGGTGAAAACGATGCCCCAGCGTCGTCGCGCCAGAGACTATTCCGCTTTCAATCAGCTTGAGGTTTACCTCGCCGTCTGCCTTTTCCCAAACTTGGACATAGTCTAGTCTGACCGGCACGATCTCATCGCCTAGCAACGCCACGATCGAATGCAGCGGCCGCACCCAGCGCAGCGCGCTCATGCTCGCCGACGCCGCGCCCCAGCGCATCGACTTGGGCCACGGAAAATCGTGCACGATCGCGGCAATCGCCTCGCCCAGCACATCGACCGCCGAGCGCCCCGGCCGATCGATCACCGCGAACCACACCCCGTCGCGCTCTTCCAGATCGCCTTGCGTCAGCCCGGTCTTGCGTAAAAACCCCTCGAGCGCCTGCGCCGGTGCCGACGACCGCGGCCCCTTTAATTCCTCGCGCACCGCCACCGTCTCGGCGGCCACCCCACGCGCGATCAACGCCAGCCGCCGCGGCGTCGACCAGGTCGTTATGCCCGCATGCGCCAGCCCGGCCTTGTCGAGCGCGTCCGCAAAAAGCCGCGCCAGATCATTGCGCGCCTTCGCCTGCATCCGCGCCGGGATTTCCTCGGACAGAAGCTCGAGCAGGAAGTCGGTCATCATTCCTCCCCCGCAGGGGGACGGGGACCATCCGCAGGATGGTGGAGGGGCGTCCCCACGCGCGCCATGATTGCGTCAATAACCCCGGCCAAATTCGTCATGACGTCGACCGCTGACACTCTCAAAATCGAATATCCATTCTCGATCATGAACCGATCACGACCCGCGTCATATTCAGGGCGACGGCCGTGGCCGTGGCCATCGCCATCGACTTCAATCACCAGCCGCGCCGAACTGACGTAGAAGTCTCCGGCATAATCGCCGATCGGGTGCTGGCGACGGACCTTGAACCCAAGCTTCTGTCCACGCAGCTGGTTCCACAGCATGACTTCGGGCAGGCTCATTTCGCGGCGCAGTTTGCGGGCACGCAACGTCGCCGGGCGGTGTGCGCGTGGCGACGCCCCTCCACCAGCTTCGCTGGTCCCCCTCCCCGTGCCGGGGAGGATCATGATTGGTACCCCTTGGCTTCCATCCATGCCGCGCAGGCGCCCTTCGCCAGGTCGCGAACCCGCCCAATATAGGCCGCCCGCTCGGCGACCGAGATGACGCCGCGCGCTTGGAGCGTGTTGAACACATGACTCGCCTTGATCGCCTGCTCATAGGCCGCTATCGGCAGCTTCGCGGTCAGGCAATTCTCGGCCTCGGCGGCCGCCTTGCGGAACTGGTCGAACAGCGCCTCGGTGTTCGCCACCTCGAAATGCCACGTCGACATCTGCTTCTCATTGTCGAGAAACACCTCGCCGTAAGTCACGCCCGCGTCGTTGAAGCGCAGGTCGAACACATTATCGACCCCCTGGATATACAT
>NZ_JANMWY010000147.1:0-10319 GCF_031380695.1 Sphingomonas sp.
GTTCACGACGACATCGACGGTCCCGAACGCCTGCTCTGCCACATCGAAAGCACGCTCGATGCTATCCACGTCGGTCACGTCGGCTTGAGCGGCGAGGGCGACGCCTCCCTGCCTCTCGATTTCGCAGACGAGATCATCGAGCCGGTCCGCCCTGCGAGCGACGGCGACGATCCGCGCCCCCGCTGTGGCCAATCCTTGGGCAAGTACCCGGCCAATCCCGCTGGATGCCCCGGTCACCAACGCAATGCGTCCATTCAGTGAAAACAAGTCGGAATTCACCGTCTTCTCCTTTAGGTTTTGACAGCGACATCGAGACCCGTCGCATCCGGGAGGACATTCTGCTCGGCTAGCACGCGGATGGCTGTTATCACACCATCGCGAACCGAGATTGCCCCTCGCGACAATTCCCCGACAATATCGTCGATCCTGGGATCGCCATTGTCGCGCACGAATGCGGCCGCCAGGTCAGCGACATCTTCGGCCAGCTTTTGTCGCGGATTGTCTTTTTTGGCTGCGACATTCTGCCGAACCTCAAACGGCTCAGCGAACCGGGCATCAATCGCCTCCGCTAGCATCGACAGGCCATCGCGATTCAGGGTCGATACTTGGAACGCCAATCGCCGCTCGTCGTGGCCCCGATGTCGCAACATTGCCTTCAGATGCGCAGCTGTCCGGTCGGCATCCGGCAGGTCGGACTTGTTCACGACCAGTAGGTCAGCGACTTCCAAAATACCGGCCTTGATCGCCTGCATTTCGTCTCCGAAGCCTGGTGCGCAAACGACGATCCTGACGTCTGTGAGTTCCGCCACCTCGACTTCCGACTGGCCGGTCCCGACGGTTTCCACGATCACGAGATCCATCCCGCCCGCAGCGAGAAGATCGATGACAGCCCGGGTCGTTCTGGTTACACCGCCCAAGTGGCCACGGGTAGCGAGGGAGCGGATAAACACGTTTGGGTTCGCGCTGTGAGCAGCCATTCGTACGCGGTCGCCGAGCACTGCTCCTCCGCTGACCGGGCTCGACGGATCAACGGTCAACACGCCGATGCGTCGGTACTTTGGCAGCAGCTCGCTAATGAGCGCGTTGATTAGCGACGACTTTCCGGCACCTGGCGGACCAGTGATGCCCAGTGTCCGACATTGCACGCATAGGTCTTGTGCGGCGAAGCCCATTTCAACGCCGATCGACGTTCGATTTTCGATTGCGGTGATTGCCCGTGCGATTGCAAGAGCTTCCCCCCTGCGGACGGCCGCCAGCAACGTCGCCGCGCCGAGCCCGTTGAGGGTTATGGTCAAGCAAGTCCCCTGTAAGCGCGCGACAGCCGCTCAAACGTCGCCACCACGTCGGCCAGGGGTGCACCGGCCCGGAATATCTCCTTGACGCCCGCAGCCTCCAGCGGTGCAACGTCGAATGGTCGGATGATCCCGCCCACCACCACCGGAAGATCTGCGACCTCGCGCCGATCCAGCTCGGCGACGATCTTCTCCGTTGTCTCCACTTGGCCGCCGGACATGAAGCTGAGCCCAATGACGTCGACATCTTCCTGTAGCGCGACGGTGACCACGTCTTCGGGCTGTTCGTAGTCGATCAGCACGACCTCCATCGCCGCGTCGCGTAATGCGAGCGCGATCGTAGCGATCGCGCGGTCATGGCTGTCGATAAAGCTCTTGGTAAGAAGGACGCGTGGTCTGGGCGCGGTATCTTGCATCGCCATCGGTTTCCTATTTATTGCGGCCAAACACTTCGTGGAGCACCGTCTGCATCTCGCCGAGTGTCGCATCGGCGTCCGCTGCGGCCACCAGATTCTCCATCACCGATCCGATTGCGCGACCTTCGTTCACCTCGACGGCAGCGCGGCGCAGACTTTCGAGCGCCGCTGAGCAGCGTTCATTGTTGCGTTCGAGACGGTGCCGCTGCACATCGGCGATCGCCATCCGGGCTGCTTCCGGATCGGGCTGAAACACCGCATATTGTTCCGGTTCGTCCGTGACATATTTGTTCACGCCGACCATTGTTCGCGCACCGCTCTCGATCTCCTGGCGCCATTGGTACGCCGCTGCAGACACCTGCTGCTTGATCCAGCCGGATTCGATGCATGCAATAAGCCCGCCACGCTTGTCGATGTCGGCGATGATGTCGAAGACGCGGCGCTCGATCTCGTCGGTGAGTGCTTCGACGTAATAGGACCCGCCCAGCGGGTCGGAAACGTGAACGGCACCGGTTTCCTCGGCAATGATCTGGCTCGTCCGGAGCGAGAGGGTCACCGCCTCCCCGGTCGGCAGGCCGAGCGCCTCGTCATAGGCGTTAATGGTCATTCCGTTGACGCCAGACAGCACTGCAGCAAGCGCACCATAGGCATTACGGACGAGATTGTTGAGCGGCTGCTGCGCGGTCAGGAGCGAACCCGCCGTTTGCGCGTGAATGCGGGCCTGCAACGCGCCGTTCTTGGTGCAACCGAAGCGTTCGCGATTCACCTTGGCATAGACCCGTCGAAGGGCGCGGGTCTTCGCGATCTCCTCAAAGAAATTCTCGCCGTAGCGGACATGGAAACCGAAGCGTGGCACCACCGTGTCGGGATCTATTCCGAGACTTACGCATTCCTCGTTCACGGCGATAATCGCCGCAATCGAATAGGCGACCGCCTGCACATTGGTGGCGCCGGCCTCGCAAATGTTGTGTTCGCTGATCGTGAGCGTATTCCAGAGTGGGACGTGCTCGGCGCAGTATGACGCAATATCGGCGATCAGCCGATAGCTTCCTCTTGGAGAGAAGTTCGTTCCGCCGCTGTGCCCGAAGAAATCCCAGATATAGTTGGTGACGTTTCCGCCCAGCTTGTCGAATGCGAAGCCGCGCCGCTTCGCAGCGGCAAGGTAAAGCCCGAGCATTCCGGGCGAGCCGGCGTTAAGCACCATCGAGACGGTCGTCTTCTCGAGATTCTTGCCAGCCAGCAGAATCTCGTAGTCGCTCGCCTTGCAGACCGAGATGCCGCAATCGCCGATGCTACCGCCGACGCCGCGATGGTCCGGATCATAGCCCATCGATGTGGGCATATCGAAGATGAAATTATACGCTTCCCGATCAAAATACCCCTTCGAACCACCTTCTTGGAGAAGCAGGTCCATGCGCTCGCGGGTCTGGGCGGGGAGGCCGTAGCCGATGATCTGCAGATCCATCCAAGGCTGGTACTGGTAATGGATCGGATAGATACCGCGGGTGTAGGGGTATTGACCCGGCATTTCTGCGTCGGCACCCGTCCGGTCTAGCCCCCCGTAAACAGGATCCAATTCTACCCCTGAGCGATTACGTGCGACGAAGGATTGATCTGCATACCGCGCCGAAACGGTACGCTGCCAGTTCGCATATGCGCTTTCGGCGGCTTCCGGATCTTTGATCGTCATGATTCTGCGTTTTCCTGCTGTTTCGTCGCCAAATCGCTTTCTCTTTCGATAACAATGCACACATCGACGGCGTCGGTACGGGCAAGCGCATGCACCCTTACGAACGAAGCCCAAGTCTGGTGAAGCTCTAGTCGCATGTGTTTCTTTATGGTCTAACAATTGGATTGTCCAGATGCAGTTGTTCGACATCGGCGACAACGAGGTCGAAACGCGCGCTGGCCCCGCTGCCGAGTGCGTCCTATGCTTGCCTAATGGACGCGTCGACCACCACACCCGCGCAACAGGGCGGGCAGCCGCATGACCTGGAAAGGGTGGCGCTCAAGCGGGTGAGGCTGCTTGCGTCGCTGACGCTGATCGGCGGGATCGGCCTCATCCTGGCCGTCCCGTTTGCGCTCAAGGGCGGGGCGGAGTTCTTCCTGCCGGTCACGGCGGCAATGGTCGTCGCCATCGCGCTGGTCCCGCTGCTCGAATGGTTCGAGCGGCGCGGGGTGCCGTCGAAGCTGGCGGCGATCCTGTGCGTACTGCTGTTCCTCGGTCTTGCAATCTTCGCGCTGGCGTCAATCGTGCTGCCCGCGATGGACTGGGTGCAGCGCATCCCGTCGCGGATCGACCAGGTGCGGCACACGCTCGACCCGCTGATGAACCTTTACAAAGCGCTTCAGCACTGGATCGACAATACTGCCGCCCAGATCGCCACCGCCCCGACCAAATCGGTTCGGACGGTGCGGATCGAGACGACCAATGGCTGGATCGAGACGATCAGTACCCAGGCGCCGCATTTGATGATCCAGCTGTTTTTCGCGCTGCTGGTGATCTTCTTCTTCCTCGCCGGCTGGACCAGCATGCGCAAGCGCACGATCGTCAGCCGCGGCAGCTTCGAAGGCGCGCTGACCACCGCGCGGGTGATCCAGCAGGTGGTCGAGGCGACGTCGACCTATCTCGGTACGATCACGCTGATCAACATCGCGATGGGCGTCCTGACCGCGACGATTCTGTGGTGGCTAAGGATGGATTCGCCGATGATGTGGGGCGGCATCGTCGCGGTGCTGAACTACATCCCCTATCTTGGCCCGATCGCCAGCGTCGCGTTGCTCGCGTTCGGCGGGCTGATGACCTTTCCCGACGTGTGGTCGGCGATGCTGCCGCCAGCCTGCTTTCTCGTGCTGCACCTGGTCGAAGCGAACGCGATCACGCCGGCGGTGGTTGGGCGGCGGCTTGAGATCAACCCGCTGCTGATCCTCGTCTCGCTCAGTTTCTGGGCGTGGGTGTGGGGCACGACCGGGGCGCTGCTGGCGGTGCCGCTGCTGATCATCTTCAAAACCGTGTTTGCGGCGGCGGGCATGCCCGACATCGCCGGCTTCCTGTTCGAGGACGGCGTGCTGACCCATGTCGGCGAAGAGGAAGCGGACGACGAATAAGCCGGCGTTTGCTTGGGCGGGCTTTCCGGGCGGGCGCCTGTACGAGTCGCCTTGAAAGCGCGAGGCCGTGTTGACAGGGAAGGGGGGTGACCCTAGTTGCCCCGCTCGACCAATGCGCGGGTGTAGCTCAGTTGGTTAGAGCGCCGGCCTGTCACGCCGGAGGCCGCGGGTTCAAGTCCCGTCACTCGCGCCATTTTCCGCCATCAATGGATCGCTGGTAATTCGCTGGGCCAAGGCCTGTGCCTAGGAGCCGAGCGGCTTTTGGTCGCTTGCCGGTGCGCCTGCGTCGAGCATAGACTGCAGGCGGGTGTCGGCTGGCGCGGGTATGCGGGGCCTCGCCAGCGCAACTTCGACTGCGGCGCGCGCCTGGGGCGCGAAATGGAGGGTGACCCGGCCGGCGGGTCCTTGGACCACGGGCAGGCCGTCGGCGCGGGCGAGGGCGATCGGCGGGGCGATGTGGCCGGCGGTCGGGGTACCCGCTGCGACATAGGCGTTGTGTGCTGTCAGAGCAGCGGTGCGTAGACCCTCAGCTCTGGCTTCATGACCATTGTAGGGCTGGACGAACGCGCCCGGCTGACCCCAGCCGCCTTGCCAGCGATAGAAAAGGTGCGCGCCGACGACGTCGCTCTTGGCGAGGCTGGCCGACCAGACGGGGACGACATAGTCCGCGTGATAATGAGTGGCGACGCCAACCCCGGCATAGACGCTGCCCTGGAGAGCGGCGGCGGCGACGCGGCGAGCGCGATCCCAGCCGGCCCGTTCGGGGCGGCGGGCGAGCGAGCCGTCGCAGGTGAAGGTGAACTGGCAGCCGGTCGGGCGGGTCGAGCCTTGGTAGACGACGCTGCACACGCTGGCCGGAAAGGCGGGGTGGCGGACGCGGTTGAGGACGACCTGGGCGACCGCGCGCTGGCCGTCGTCGCTTTCTTGACCGGCTTCGTAATAGATCGCTTGCGAGAGGCAATTGAGCGCTTCGTCGCGGGCAAAGCCGCTGGCGCGGCCGAGCGCGAAGGGCGCGGCGGCGGGACCGGCGGCGGCGGTCACCGGGGTTTCCTGGTTGATCGCCAGCGCCTGTTCGGGGGCGATCGGCTTGACAGACATGTCGGGGACAGCCGGGGGCGCAACGGCGGTGGTCGCGGTCGGCGGAGCGAGTGGAGTGGTGGCTGGCGTCAGGTTCGCGACGCTGGCGAAGGCGGCGGCGCTGAACGCCAGGACGCCGAGCGCTATCACGGTTTCACTCGGATGCGCGCGCACCAGCCGCAGCGGGCGCTCAAGGATCGGCGACGTCATGATCTGGATGATGTAGGCCAAAACGGGCAATTTTTCAACTCACGGGGATCGCTCACCGCGATTCGCCCTTGTTCATCCATACAAGCAGTGGCTTCATCGGCAGAAGCCAAATGAGACCGGCGACGAGGTAGAACAGGCTCTGCGCGAGGATCGGCCACGGCGCGATGAGGTTGGCGCAGGCGACGATGATCAGCGCCTCGACTGCGATCAGCGCGATAATCGCGAACACGCCCACGATGCGTCGTCCCAGCGGCGTCATGAAAACTCCACCAATCCATCGGGGGAAGCGAACGCATCGAGCGGCACGTCCCACGGATCGGCAACGAGCAACGTGTCGAGCAGTTGCATCGACCAGCCGATCCCGATCATGCGCGCACCTTTTGCCCTGAGCGCCGGCAGCGCCCGGTCGTAATGGCCGCCGCCCTGGCCAAGGCGCGTGCCGTTGCGGTCGACCGCCAGCAGGGGAACGAGGATGAGGTCGGGGTCGACCAGCTTCGCCTGCGCCGGTGGCTGGACCCCACCGACCGGGCAATCTTCCGCGCACTGGCCCGAGCGGAAGGTCATCGGTGAATCGGCGAGATCGAAGGCGGGAAAGGCGGTGGTGATCATCGCATTGCCGGCATGCCACAGCAGCATCGACGGGTCGATCTCGCTGCCCATGGGCGAATAGCCGGCGATGACGCGAGCGCGTGTCAGTTCGGGCAGCAGGACATCGGCCAAGCGCGACTGAAACTCCGCTTGCTCCTCCAGCCGCAGCCTGGCGACATAATCGCGCCGCGCGCCGCGCAGCAATCTGCGCATCGCCTGCTTGGCGGCGGCGGGATCGGGAGGGGCGGGTGACGGGACCACCATGACCGTTTGCAGGAAATCCTCTGACGCCACAAACGTCAGGTGGGGACCAGATACACCGGACCAGGATCCGGCGAGGGCCAGCCCCCTAGGATATTGAATCGCCTCAGGGATATCCGAAGCTCGTATCGGGCAGTTCCCGTCGCCTTCTATTTAAGCGCTTGGGGGCTCTTTCTCAAGGGAATCCGCAAGTTGCTCCAATCGGTCGGCGATGCCCGCGACTCGGCTGGTCAGCGCCGGGTCGGGCAGGGGCTGCGGCGCACCGCCATGCTTGTCGAGCAATTGGTCGGCCAGCAGCAGCGAGGCGAACAGCAGTTGGCGCGATTCGGACAAGGCTCCGAGCCCGGCCAGCGCTTCGCGGCTCTTGCCATCGACCAGCGCGGCGGCGGCACGAAGCGTCTCCTCCTCGCCCGAGCGGCAGGCGACTCGGTAGGACCGGCCGGCGATGGACAGGTCGACTTCGGCCATCAGCGTCCGCCCGCCGCACGGATCATGTCGTCGAGTTCGGCCACCACGCCGCGCACCTTGTCGCGCAATGTGTCATCGCGACCGCGTCCGGAAGCGGCGCGATTGGCGATCGCTTCGATCCGCGCAAGGGCGCGTTCGGCACGGTCGAGGGCGTCGGCGAGGTGCGGGTCGGTCATCGCGTTCGGCCTAAACCGGTTGAAACCGGGCGGCAAGCGGGGCGAGAGGTTGACGGTAAACGGCCGAGCGACAATAGGCACCGTCCAGTCGGCCGTCCGAGTCCTCGGGCGCAAGGCCGTGCGCTCGCCAGGGGACCATGATGCAGCCTACGCAACGCCGACTCGCGAACGCGATCCGCGCCCTGTCGATGGATGCGGTCGAGGCGGCGAATTCGGGTCATCCCGGCATGCCGATGGGCATGGCCGATGCCGCGACGGCGCTGTTCACACGGCATCTGAAATATGACCCGGTCGACCCGCACTGGCCCGACCGCGATCGCTTCGTCCTGTCGGCGGGGCATGGGTCGATGCTGATCTACTCACTACTCCACCTGACCGGTTATGCTCGGCCGACGATGGATGACATCCGCAACTTCCGGAAGCTGGGCAGCCCGTGCGCCGGCCACCCCGAGAATTTCGAGCTGGCAGGGGTCGAGGCGACTACCGGTCCGCTCGGCCAGGGCCTGGCAATGGCGGTTGGCATGGCGATCGCCGAGCGGCACCTGAACGCAATCTATGGCGACGAGCTGGTCGATCATCGCACCTATGTTGTCGCTGGTGACGGCTGCCTGATGGAGGGCATCAACCACGAGGCGGTCGGGCTGGCCGGGCATCTCAAGCTGGGCCGGCTGATCGTGCTGTGGGACGATAACAAGATCACCATCGACGGGTCGACCGACCTCAGCCGCAACGAGGACGTGGTCGCGCGCCATGCCGCCTGCGGCTGGCACACGGTCGAATGCGACGGGCTCGATTCGGGCAAGGTCAGCCAAGCGATCGAAAAGGCCATCGCCGACCCGCGCCCGTCGCTGATCCGGTGCAAGACGATCATCGGCTATGGCGCACCCAACAAGCAGGGCACGTCGGCGACCCACGGCGCTGCGCTCGGCGCGGCGGAAGTCGAGGCGGCGCGCAAGGAGCTCGGCCTCGTCGATGCCGCCTTCACCATTCCGGACGATATCGTCGACGCGTGGCGGACGGCCGGCGCGCGCGGCGCGCGGCTGCGCGCGGCGTGGCAGGAACGGCTCGCCAAGAGCAAGAAGCGCAAGGAGTTCGAGGAGCGGCTAGCGGGCAAGTGCGACGATAGCTGGCTCAAGCCGCATCTTGATGCGCTGATCGCCGACCCCAAGCCGATTGCGACGCGCAAGTCCTCGGAAATGGCGCTGGAGGCGATCAATGTCGCGGTGCCGGCGACGATCGGCGGATCGGCCGACCTGACCGGATCGAACAACACCAAGACCAAGGCGCAGTTGCCGCTCGATTCCGCCAATTATGGCGGGCGCTATGTTTATTACGGCATCCGCGAGTTCGGCATGGCGGCGGCGATGAATGGCATGGCGCTGCACGGCGGCGTGGTACCTTATGGCGGCACCTTCATGGTGTTCAGCGATTATTGCCGTCCGGCGATCCGGCTGTCGGCGCTGCAGCAGGTGCAGGTGATCTATGTGATGACTCATGATTCGATCGGGCTGGGCGAAGATGGGCCGACCCACCAGCCGATCGAGCATCTCCAGAGCCTGCGCGCGATGCCGGGGCTGGTGGTGTATCGGCCGGCCGACGCGGTCGAAACGGCGGAATGCTGGGCGGCAGCACTGGCCGACGACAAGCCTTCGCTGCTTGCCCTCACCCGCCAGAATCTGCCGTTGTTGCGGACCGAGGCGGCGGCGGAGAATCTGTCGGCCAAGGGGGCGTATCGGCTCCGCCCGGCCTCGGCGGCGCGTCGGGTCATCCTCATCGCCACCGGCTCCGAGGTGGAGATTGCGATGAAGGTCGCCGACCAGCTCGAAGGGCAGGGGATCGGCGCGGACGTCGTCTCGATGCCGTCGACCGAATGTTTCGACGCGCAGAGCGACGCCTGGCGCGACGATATTCTCCCCGACGTCTCGAACCGCGAGATTTTGCGCGTATCGATCGAAGCGGGGACGACCTTCGGCTGGGAACGCTACACCGGGCTGCACGGCCTGCGCATCGGCATCGATCGCTTCGGCGCGTCGGCCCCGATTGACGATCTCTATGATTATTTCGGGCTGACCCCCGACAAGATCACGGCGCGCGTCACCGCGCACATGCAAAAAAGGGACATGCTATGACCAAGGTTGCCATCAACGGGTTCGGGCGGATCGGTCGCCTCGTCGCGCGCGCGATCCTCGAGCGCGATGATCATGACCTCGAGCTCGTCGCGATCAACGACCTGGCCGACGCCAAGTCGAACGCGATGCTGTTCAAGCGCGACAGCGTCCACGGGCCGTTCCCGGGCACGGTCGAGGCCGACGGCAACGACATCATCGTCAACGGCAAGCGCATCCACGTCACCGCCGAGCGCGATCCCGCCAATTTGCCGCACAAGGCCAATGGCATCGACATCGCGTTGGAGTGCACCGGCTTCTTCGCCGACCGCGCCGGCGGGCAGAAGCATCTCGACGCCGGCGCCAAGCGCGTGCTGATCTCGGCCCCGGGCAAGGGCGTCGACCTTACCGTCGTGTTCGGCGTCAATCATGACAAGCTGTCCGCCGATCACAAGATCGTGTCGAACGCGTCGTGCACCACCAATTGCCTCGCGCCGCTGGCCAAGGTGCTCAACGACAGCATCGGCATCGAGCGCGGGCTGATGACGACCATCCACAGCTACACCAACGACCAGAAGATCCTCGACCAGATCCACAGCGACATGCGCCGCGCCCGAG
>NZ_JANMWY010000199.1:0-3908 GCF_031380695.1 Sphingomonas sp.
CTTCACCGGCGGCACGGCGACGCTTGGCTTCCTGCTGGCAGCGGAAGTGATTGCCGCGACCGCAGTCGTCAGCGAAGCGGCGCTGATCTATGTCGATCGCCACCGCAACATGGCGATCAGCCTGGTCATGCTGGCGATCGAGGCCGGGCTGGCGGCGGCGCTGATCATCGCGATGCGGAATATCGGCTGGGACGAGGCGCACCAGGCGACCGGGCCGGCGGTCGCGCTGTGCATCGCGCTGGCGTTCGCGTCGATCGCCAAGTCATTGCTGCTGGCTAGGCTGCTGGGCGCGCCGGTGTCAGGTTGGCGGCGGGATATCCTGCTTGCGCTTTTGGCAGGGCTGGTCATCGGCATCCCCGTCCGGCTGTTCCTGCCCGAGTTTTGGCAGCTGATCGTCGGCATTCCGGCGATCATGGCGGCGTTCGGGATCGTGGTGTGGACCAAGGGCTTCGGCCCCGAAGACCGCGAGCTGTTCCGGCTGCGCAAGAGCGAGATCGAAGTGCTTCAGGCCAACCAGGCCGACGCGTAGGGATCAGTGCCGGAAGTGGCGCAGTCCCGTGAAGACCATCGCCAGACCGGCTTCGTCCGCCGCCGCGATCACCTCGGCGTCGCGCATCGATCCGCCCGGCTGAATGACTGTAGTCGCCCCCGCTTCGATCGCCGACAACAGCCCGTCGGCGAAGGGGAAGAAGGCGTCCGACGCGACCGCCGAGCCGATCGTGCGCGCGGCGGGCCAGCCGAGGGTCTCGGCCGCTTCGCGAGCCTTCGCGGCGGCGATGCGGGCGGAGTCGCGGCGGTTCATCTGGCCGGCGCCGATGCCGACGGTGGCGCCGTCCTTGGCATAGACGATGGCGTTGGACTTGACGTGCTTGACGACGGTCCAGGCAAACAACATGTCGCGGACTTCGGCGTCGGTCGGCTGGCGCCTGGTCACGACCTTGAGGTCGGCGGCAGCGATGTGACCATTGTCGCGTGACTGGAGCAGCCAGCCGCCGGTGATCGATTTCGCGGTCAGACCGCGACGCGCCGGATCGGGCAGGCCGCCGGTCAGCAGCAGGCGAAGGTTCTTCTTCGCCGCAAACAAAGCGATGGCGTCGTCGTCGGCATCGGGCGCAACAACGACTTCGGTGAAGAGGCCGGTAATTGCCTCGGCCGTAGCGCGGTCGAGCGGGCGATTGACCGCGACGATGCCGCCGAATGCCGAGACGCTGTCGCACTGGAACGCCGCTTCATAGGCTTCGGCGAGGGTCGCGGCGGTTGCGACGCCGCACGGATTGGCATGCTTGACGATGACACAGGTCGGGCCGGCGTCGCGATATTCGGCGATCAATTCGAGCGCGGCGTCGGCGTCGTTGTAATTATTGTAACTGAGCTCCTTGCCCTGCACCTGCCGCGCCTGGCCGATGCCCTTCGCGGACGGGCCGGTGGCGGCGTAGAAAGCCGCCTGCTGATGCGGGTTTTCGCCGTAACGGAGGGTTTCGCCACGGGTCAGGGCAAATGACAGCCGCTCGGGGAATATCTCGCCCTGGTCGGCGAAGGCGAACCAGCTCGCGATCATCGAATCATAGGCGGCGGTGCTGGCGTAGGCTTTCGCCGCAAGGCGTTTGCGCAGGGCAAGCGAAGTCCCGCCGTCGAGGCTGGCGATGATTTCGGGATAGTCGGCCGGGTCGGTGACGATCCCGACGAAAGCGTGGTTCTTGGCCGCCGAGCGGACCATCGACGGGCCGCCGATATCGATATTCTCGATGATCTCGTCGCGGCTGGCGCCGTTGGCGACGGTCTGGGCGAAAGGGTAGAGATTGACGACGACAAGGTCGATCGCGCCGATGCCGTGTTCGGCCATCGCGGCGGCGTGCGCCGGGTTGTCGCGCACCGCCAGCAGGCCACCATGGACCATCGGGTGCAATGTCTTGACCCGCCCGTCCATCATCTCGGGAAAGCCGGTGAGGTCGGCGACGTCGCGCACGCGGTGGCCCATGTCGCGCAGCGCCTTGGCCGTGCCGCCGGTCGAAACCAGTTCCACGCCATGCGCGTCGAGCGCGGCCGCGAGTGGTTCGAGGCCGCTCTTGTCGGATAGCGAAAGCAGCGCCCGGCGGACGGGAACGAGGTCGATCATTGATTTCCTTTTGGCGTGTTAGCTCGAGCGGCGCAGCTGCCAGGCGATTTCGCCGCCGAGGCCGGAGACTTCGCCGACGATGACCAGTTGCGCCGCCTGGCGCGGGGTGCCGGTGCCGTCGACGACCAGGCTTTCCTCGACCGTCAGCATGGCGCCACGGCAGCGGAAGTTCCACGGCGGCGCGCCCGGCGAGCGCAGGATCGCGCCCATGCCGTCGGCGGTGGCGGTCGCCTCCACTCCGGGCGCGAGGTGGAAGCGGACGGCGTAGGCGGCGGCTTCACGAATCTTGCGGCGGCCCTTGGCGACAATGCGGTCGAGCCCGCGCAATTCCTTGCCGTCGTTGCCGAGGATCAGGGTGCGCTGGTGGAGCAGGCCGAAGCCCTTGAGATAGCCGTCGTGGCTCGCCTCGACCCGAGTCGAATCATTGTCCTCGGACCGCTCGACGGGCACGCTCGCCACGCCCCTGCCGAGCGTGCCGTCGGCGAGGATCGCGGTCGAATTCGTGTCGTCGAGGACGAGCGTACTGTGCGCGGCGGTGGTGCGCAGCGCCGCCACAAGTTCGTCGGGCAGGTCGGTCGGCAGTTCGCCGGGTCCGCCGCAATTGACGATCAGCCGCTGGATCCCGTCGCTGACCTCGATTGCCAAGGTCGAGGCGCAGCCGTGTGCCGACAGTTTCGCGGGCGGCGGGGCGGCGGCATCGAGGACGACGACCGTGCCGAGCGCGCTCAGCCGCTGATAGCCCCAGCCCTTCGCCTGACGCAGCGGGCGAGCGCGCAGGCCGCAGCCGTCGACCAGCGCCGTCAGCGCGGCGGCGTCGCCGGGATTGCCGCCCTGCCAGCTCGACAGGCCGCCATCGCCCATCGTCACGCCGTGCAGCGCGGCGAGCCCGGCGGCGGCGGCGTTCTCGAGGCTGTCGGGTAGGCTTTGCTTAGCCGCGAAATAAGCGGCGCGGAGGAGGCCCATGCGGTCGACGAACTGCGCCTGTTCGGCCGGCGATCGGCTCATCAACCCGCCGTCCTCATATTGCGCCCCGGCCAGCGCCCGGGCCAGCCCCGCCTCGCCGCGCGCAACCCGGCCCATGCCGCCCTGGACGAGCAGGCCGGCGACGATCACTCCGCACCAAGCGGTGATTCGCGCCAGCCCCGCCGGCGCCTTGTCGGCGGCGGCGTCGAGATGGCGGGCACCGCGCGCCAGCGTGTTGAGCAGGGCCGAACGGTAACCGGCGTCGCGGCTCGAAAGGATGTACGGCGCATAGGCGGTCCAGAACAGGATGCGCTCGCCCCACAGCGCCGGGCGCCACGCCTCGTCGACCTTCGTGCCGTGCGCCAAGAGCCAGCGACCAACCATCGCCTCGGCCAGCTTCGCGCCCTTGTCGCGGCCGGTCGAGGCGGCGAGGTCACGCAGCCAGGAGAAGCCCTGAAACAGCGTGGCGATGCGGCTGTCGGCGCCAAGCGTGGCGAAATCGAAATCGGTGAGGGCGATAGTCTCGCTACCGAGGAAAAACTGCCCGGCGAGCAATGCATCGCCGCGCGCGCGATCGCCGTCGACATGATCGCGCGGGACGGCGGCAAGACGCAATGGCTCCTTCTTGGCACTCATCAGGCGGGACAGCAGCGAGCCCTTGGCCAGCTTGCCGATCACATCGCCTGGCGCCGCGTTCATACCTCGCCCCGGAGCGCCCGGTTCTTGGCCGCAGAAGGGTCCGGCCCGCCCATGAAGTCGGCGGTGCCGGCGACGAGCGCGGTCGCACCGGCGTCGACGGCCTGGCGCGCGGTAACCGGATCGATCCCGC
>NZ_JANMWY010000213.1:0-5082 GCF_031380695.1 Sphingomonas sp.
TCGAGCAGCCGCTTGACGACGGGGTCGGAGCGATATTCCTTTTCGAGCTCGCCGACTCCGTTCAATGAACGTTCGAGCGACCACGGATCGGTTGGGTGGTTGGGGATGAGCTTGGCCAGGCGATCGACCTGGCCATAGCTCATCTGCAGCACGCGGCCGGTGTCCTTGAGCACGGCGCGGGCCTTGAGGCGGCCGAAGGTGATGATCTGGGCGACGCGGTCGCGGCCATATTTGGCCTGGACGTAAGAGATGACCTTGTCGCGATGGGTTTCGCAGAAATCAATGTCGAAGTCGGGCATCGACACGCGTTCCGGGTTGAGGAAGCGTTCGAACAGCAGGTCGAGCGCGAGCGGATCGAGATCGGTGATGAGCAGCGACCAGGCGACGATGCTGCCCGCGCCCGAGCCGCGGCCGGGGCCGACGGGGATGTCGTTGGCCTTGGCCCAGCCGATGAAGTCGGCGACGATCAGGAAATAGCCGGCAAATCCCATGCGGGTGATGACGTCGAGTTCGAATTCGAGACGGGCGTGGTAGGGGGCGGGATCGGCGGGCCCGGTGCCGAGCTGGGCGAGCCGGGTGAGGCGCGCGGCGAGCCCGGCGCGCGCATCAGTGCATAACTGCTCGTCCTCGTTTTCGCCGAGGCGCGGCAGGATCGGCTTGCGTTGCGGCGCGCTGACCGCGCAGCGCTGGGCGATGACGGCGGTGTTGGCGATCGCTTCGGGCAGGTCGGCGAACAGCTCGGTCATCGTCGCGCCGGGCTTCATCCATGCTTCGGGGCTGCTCGTCGGGCGATCGGCGTTCTCGATGTAGGTCGAGTTGGCGATGCACAGCAGCGCGTCGTGCGCTGCGTGGAAATGCGGTTCCGCGTAGCAGCTCGGGTTGGTCGCAACGATCGGCAGGTCGCGGGCGTAGGCGAGGTCGAGCAGGCCAGCCTCGGCGGCTTCCTCGACGCGGTCGCCGCGACGGCTGAGTTCGATGTAGAGCCGGCCGGGGAACAGTGGCTGAAGCCGGTCCAGCACCGCTTCGGCCTTGGTCCGCTGGCCGTCGGCGAGGTGACGGGCGACGGTCCCCTCCCCGCCTGCCGTCAGCGCAATCAGGCCGTCGGTCATGCCGTCGAGCATGGCGAAGGGGATGTGCGGCAGCTCGTGGATCGGGCGATCGAGGTGGGAGGCGGAGACGAGCTTGCAAAGGTTGGCATAGCCCGCCTCGTCCTGCGCGAGGAGGACCAGCCAGTCGAGCGTCAGCAGTCCTTCTTCGGGGCGGGCCACGGCGATGGTGGCCCCGATGATCGGCTGCACCCCCTCGCCGATGCAGGCGTCGCCGAACGGCATCACGCCATAGAGCCCGTTGCGGTCGGTCACCGCGATGGCGGGGAAGCCGAGCTTGGCAGCGTGCTTGGCGATCGCCTTCGGCTCCACCGCGCCTTCGAGCATGGTGAAGGAGGAAAAGGTGCGCAGCGGAACGTAGGGCAGCATGGCGTCACTATGGCGTGGGCACGCCCACGTTAAAAGCGCGATGCGCAACTTATCCCCAGCTTAGCGCTGATCTCCAGCCATGATCGCGTCGATCTCGCGCATCCGTTCGCGGGTGCCGTCGGCAATGCAGCGGGCAGTCGGGCAATTGTCGCGGAAACCGGCGAAGCGTCGGCCGGTGGAACGAAGTTGATCGCGCTGCTCGTCGTCGGCCGCGTTGACCGCCGAGCGATACTGGGCGGCCATGCGTCGGTCCAGTGCGGCCAGGCCGGCGTCGGCGCAGATCATCTGCTCGCCGCGGGTGCGCGCCCGAGTGCAGTCGAAGCTGGGGCTGGCGGTCGGACGCGGTGCGAGCGGGTCGGCAGGGGTCTTTGGCGGTGCACCGCGCACCACGGTCGGCAACGACGGCGGCGGAGGCGGAGGGATTGCGGGCCGGGGAGTTAACGCATCGCCCGGAATCGGTACCGGCTCGGCAAACGCGGCGTGGCGACCGACGGTGGCGAGTGGCACAGTGATCGCGTCGGCGTGGGTCAAGGTCAGGACATCGCCGCTACCGTCGGCGGCGGGCTGTAGCGTGTAGTCGACGTCGGCGGTGACGCTGGTGCGGCCATCGGCCACGGCGAGGCCTGGCGGCAGGTCGAGCGCGGCGCTGGCGGCGCAGGCGATGCTGCCGAGTCCCTCGTCACGGCTGCGGACAACCGGTCGTTCGACCCGCAGCGCCGCAGCGCTGGCGACGCGGGCGAGCATGGCATCGTCCTTGCCGCGAATCTGAGTGGCGCGACGGAATAGCTCGCGCTTCAGCAGCGCAAAGGTCGCGCTGGACGCGCAGCGGGTGGCCGGGTCGAGCGCGGCGGCGCGTTCGACGGCGTTGCCGGACAGGTTTTCTGCCGCGCCCTGCGCCGCCTCGGCCTGTGCGTCGGAAAGGCGGTCGCCTTCGCCTTTCTTCGAGCAACCGTAGAGCCCGCCGCCCAGTGCCAGCAGGGCGGCGGCGGCAGCGATCCAGGGCATAGCGCGGGTGGCGGCGGGTGACATGTCAGAAACGTGCGCAGCAGGAGATCATGCGAGCACTCCGTCATGCAATCGAACCACCCGGTCCATCTTCGCCGCCATTCGCTCGTTGTGGGTGGCGACCAAAGCGGCGCTGCCTTCCTGCCGCACCAGCTTGAGAAATTCGGCAAGGACGGTGTCGGCGGTCTTTTCGTCGAGGTTGCCGGTCGGCTCGTCGGCGAGGATCAGCGGCGGGCGGTTGGCCAGCGCGCGGGCGACGGCGACGCGCTGCTGCTCGCCGCCGCTAAGCTTCGACGGACGGTGGTCGAGCCGCTCGCCGAGGCCGAGCGCGGTCAGCAGCGCGTCGGCGCGGGCATGGGCGGCCCCGACCTCGGCACCGTGGATCAGTTGCGGCAGGACGACATTCTCGCGTGCGTCGAAGTCGGGCAGGAGATGGTGGAACTGATAGACGAATCCGAGCGCGTCACGGCGCAGATCGGTACGAGCGTCGGTGTCGAGTGATGCGGCTTCGACGCCGTTGATGCGGATCGATCCCTCGAACCCGCCTTCGAGCAGCCCGACCGCTTGGAGCAGGGTCGACTTGCCCGACCCCGACGGCCCGAGCAGCGCGACGATCTCACCCGGGTGGACGGCGAGATCGACGCCATTGAGGACGTGGATGGTGACGTCGCCCTGGGTGAAGCAGCGGCGCAGGCCGGTCGTCTGGAGGACGGGCTCACTCATAGCGCAGCACCTGGACCGGGTCTGTCGCGGCGGCGTTGCGCGCCGGGAACCAGGTCGCGACGAAGGTCAGGACGAGTGTCACCAGGATGATCGCGGCAATCTCAATCGGGTCGGACTTGGCCGGAAGCTCGCTAAGGAAGCGAACCGACGGGTCCCACAGATTCTGGCCGGTCAGGGTCTGGATGACGTCGACCACGCCCTGGCGGAAGAACAGGAAGACCGCGCCGAGGATCGCCCCGGCGAGGATGCCGACTGCGCCGATGGTCAGGCCAACGGTCATGAAGATCTTGATCATCGCCCGGCGGCTGGCGCCCATGGTGCGGAGGATAGCGATATCGCGGGTCTTGGCGCGGACCAGCATGATCAGCGACGAGGCGATGTTGAATGCCGCGACGAGGATGATGATGCACAGCACGACGAACATCGCGATCCGCTCGACCTCCAGCGCTTCGAACAACGCCGAGTTCAGTTGCCGCCAATCGACGAGGATGCCCTTGCCGCGGATGACGTCTTGAAGCGGCGCGAGGATCGGACCGACCTTGTCGGGATTGGTCACCTCAACTTCGATCTGGCCGACCTGGTTACCCATCATCAGCAGCGACTGGGCGTCCTCAATCGGCATGATGACATAGGCCTTGTCATAGTCGTAGACGCCGACCTCGAAGATCGCGCCGACGGTGTAGGTGACGATGCGGGGGACGGTGCCGATCGGCGTGTCGCGGCCTTCGGGCGAGATCAAGCTGATCTGGCTGCCGGGGAAGGCGCCGAGCGTTTCGGCGAGGTGGCTGCCAATGGCGACGGTGGCATTGCCGTTCTGGACGTTGGTGAGGCTGCCCGACTTGATGTTGCCGGCGATCAGCCTGTTGCCGCGAATATCCTCCATCCGCATCCCGCGCACGAGGATGCCTTCGACCCGGCCATTGGCGCTGGCCATCAGCGGCTGTTCGATCAGCGGGAGCGCCGAGTTCACGCCGGGGGTGGCACGGGCGGCGGCGGCGATCCGCTGCCAGTCCGACAGGCGGCCCTCATAGCCCTGGATGATGGCGTGGCCGTTAAGCCCGACGATCTTGTCGAACAGCTCGGCGCGGAACCCGTTCATGACCGACATGACGATGATCAGCGCGGCGACACCGAGCGCGACAGCGCCGACCGAAAAACCGGCGACGACAAAGATGAATCCCTCGCCCCGGGTCGGGAGAAGGTAGCGGCGGGCGATCATGCGCTCGTATTTGTTGAGGATCATGGGCGGTTGAGGATCATGCGGACAGTCGCGCCACGACCGCGTCGATCGGGAGTTCGAACTTCTCGCCGGTGCGGCGGTCCTTGAGCTCGGCCACGCCGGTCGCGACGCCGCGCGGGCCGATGACGAGCTGCCACGGCAGGCCGATCAGGTCCATGCCGCCAAGCTTGACTCCGCCCCGCTCGTCGCGGTCGTCGTAAAGGGTTTCGACCCCGGCGGCGGCCAGCTGGCGGTAGAGATCGTCAGCGACCGCGACCGAAGCGGCATCGTCGCCGCGCATAGTGACCAGCCCGACCTGCCACGGCGCGACTGCCGCCGGCCAAATGATTCCGGCGTCATCATGGCTCGCCTCGATGATCGCACCGACCAGGCGGGAAACGCCGATGCCATAGCTGCCCATCTTCGGGGTGACGTTGGTGCCGTCCTTGCCCGAGACCTTGAGCCCCATCGCGGTGCTGTATTTGTCGCCGAAATAGAAGATGTGCCCGACCTCGATTCCGCGCCCGGTGCGCTGGCGGTCGGGTGGGACCTCGGCCCATTTGGCCTCGTCATGAGTCTCATCAGTCGCGGCGTAGGTGACGCTGACCTGGTCGAACTGGCCGTGGAGGCCGGCTTCATCGGTATAGTCGAGGTCGGCGC
>NZ_JANMWY010000228.1:0-11673 GCF_031380695.1 Sphingomonas sp.
GAACACTCCGGCCGGCAAAGCAGCCGTTATAGCCTCATCAATCGACCCGTTCCGCAACACGGTCACATAGTGGGAGCCATGCCTCGTCCGGTTTCCATTCCCAAATCCAAACCTGACGCTTGCCGTCGTGTTCGAAAGCCACAGTCGCTCGTTCCGTCGCTCCATCGAACTTCCATCGATCACCCTCACAAGTCACTTTGTATTTTCGATAAAATCCATGATTTTCGACACTCCGAGAGAAGTATGATCCGTCGTCATCGACTCCGATTATGCTTAATGTGTCAAATTGATTGCCTGCGATGTCCGCACGCTCGTCTTGGATGATGAAAAACCTGCCAGTATGCCAAGCTGCTTCGTGGGTGCTCATCCAGGCTTGCCCTTTCGCCTTGGGATCTTCGCCGGTTTGGTCAGTGCCTCCGAACGACGTTCCGTGTGCCGCCCATTTCCCGAGGAACACCGCGAGTGCTTCGTGTTTTGCATTGCGTTGCGGGGCGTCAGCCATCGATCTCTCCTCGACCATTTCGCTTGAGCGCTAACGCCCCGACGCTCGGACCGTTCATTCCCTACGGCAGTTTTAAGCTACGCTATGCCGCAAAGCTGCCGGACGGCCTTCCGCCAATTGCGGACATTTCCGAAAAAACTTTCCTACAGCCCCACGCTCGTGCCACGCGGGCCTCGGCTGATTCTCATCTTTTATCCCGCGTCAATTCCACCGGAGGAGCGCGCCGTCGGTGCAAGTCCGTACCGTGTGAACTTTAGTGAACTTTGGATGCTTTTCCGCATGACTTGCCAGGCGTAGCGCTCCTCGCCTCGAAGCAGCTCGTTCCCGACTATCTGCGGCACGCCCGATCGCGTAGGCTGAGAGGAACTCAACGGAAGGAGCATGGCGAGATGAAGCAGTTGATGTCCCGCTCCGAACCGTTCGGCTTCGATCGCGCGACGCTCGCCGACATTTGCTGACCGCTCGCCGAAACAATCGCCGTGACGGAATCAACCAGGCGTTGCTGTGTCGGAATATTCACGCGCCAGATCGACTGCAATCCGCGCGTAGGCGGCATCAATCGGGGCGTGCGGCTGGAGGTTCGGCGACGGAAAGCAGTGGTTGCGGCACTGCGTCGGTTCTGCGGGTTGCTCCCGCCGGGATGGTTCGACCGCGACACGGCGAATGGTCGCTGATTTTCTCGACACCAATGTCCTGACCTCTCTGCTGGAACAGGATGCGACGATCGTGGCGGCGGCGCTGCTCGCCCGGTGCGAGACGTTGTGGTCGGAGGACATCCAGGATGGGTTGGTGGTCGAGCAGCAGGTGACGATCCGCAATCCCTTCTAGCCGCGCGATTCCAGCGCCGCGCTGGCCTCCGCCACCAGTTCGGCGATAATCGCGGCGACGGGTTCCTCGCGCTTGACCATACCGACGCTTTGCCCGGCCATGACCGAGCCGCTCTCGACGTCGCCGTCGATGACTGCGCGGCGCAAGGCACCGGCCCAGTAATGCTCGATCTGGAGCTGGGCCTCGGCCATGTCGAGGCTGCCTTCGTCGAGGGCGTTCGCGACCTCGCGCTGCTTGGCAGCGAAATTCTCGGTTTCGCGGTTCTTGAGGGCGCGGACCGGGATGACGGGCAGGCGCGGGTCGAGCTGAACTGATGGTACCGCGTCGCGGGCCGAGGCGCGGAGGAATGCCTTCTTGAAATTGGCGTGGGCGATGCTCTCGGTCGCGCAGACGAAGCGCGTGCCGAGCTGGACCCCGACCGCGCCCATTTCGAGGTAGGCGGCGATGGCCTCGCCCCGGCCGATGCCGCCGGCGACGAAGACGGGTACTTCGGCGGCGATTTCGGGCAGGACTTCCTGGGCGAGGACCGAGGTCGAAACCGGGCCGATGTGGCCGCCCGCCTCCATCCCCTCGATCACCAGCGCGTCGGCGCCCGAGCGGCGGAGCTTCTTGGCGAGGGAGAGGGCGGGGGCGAAGGCGATCAGCTGCGCGCCGCTCGCCTTGATGCGGTCGATCGCGCCGCCGGGGGGCAGGCCGCCGGCAAGGACGACGTGGGTGACGCGGTGGTTGGCGCAGACGTCGATCAGGTCGGTCAGCATCGGGTGCATGGTGATCAGGTTGACGCCGAACGGCTTGATTGTGAGCAGCTTGGTGGCGGCAATCTCGCGGTCGTGCAGGTCGGGGGTCATCGCCCCGCACGCGATCACGCCGAAGCCGCCGGCGTTGGAGATGGCCGAGACGAGATTGCGCTCGGACACCCAGCTCATCGCGCCGCACAGGATGGCGACCTCGCAGCTGAGGAAATCGGTGCCACGCTTCATCAGCTCGGCGAGGCGGGCGCTGCCTACGCCGCCCGAGTGCATCGCGCGCGGTTCGGCGATGACGCCTTCGCCACTCACGCTGCGACCTCGTCGCGCGGGGCATCGAGGCCGAAGGCGGTGTGGAGGACGCGGACGGCGAGCTCGGTATAATCTTCGCTGATCAGGACGGAGACTTTGATCTCGGAGGTGGAGATGGCGATGATGTTGATGCCGCGTTCGGCCAGCGTCGCGAACATCTTGGCAGCGATGCCGGCGTGGCTGCGCATGCCGACCCCAACGACGCTGATCTTGACGATGTCGGTATCGGTCAGCATGTCCTCATAGCCGACCGCATCCTTCATCTTCTCCAGCGCATCGACGGCGTGAGCCAGGCCGGCCTTGGGCACGGTGAAGGTGAGGTCGCTCTTGACCCCGGCGCGCGGGGCCGACTGGACGATCATGTCGACGTTGATCGCGGCGTCGGCGAGCGGGCCGAACACGGCAGCGACGGTGCCGGGGCGATCGGGCAGCCCGGTGAGCGTGATGAACGCCTCGTTGCGATCGTGGGCGATGCCGGTGATGACGTTGCGTTCCATGTCTTTTCCTTCGTCGGCAACAATCATGGTGCCGGGCAGATCTTCGAATGACGACAGCACCTGCAGCGGCATGCCGAAGCGCATGGCAAGCCCGACCGAGCGGGTTTGCAGCACTTTCGCGCCGACCGAGGCAAGTTCGAGCATTTCCTCATAGGTGACGACGTCGAGCTTTTTCGCGCGCGGGACGATGCGCGGGTCGGTGGTGTAGACGCCATCGACGTCGGTGTAGATGTCGCAGCGGTCGGCCTTCGCCGCGATGGCGAGGGCGACGGCGGAGGTATCGGACCCGCCGCGGCCAAGCGTGGCCAGTGCGCCCTCGGACGTCACGCCCTGGAAGCCGGGGATGACCGCCGTGCCGCCATCGTCGAACACCCGTTCGAGCACCTCGACGTCGATCGTCTCGATCAGGGCGGAGGCGTGGCCCGAGGCGCGGATCGGGAGTTGCCAGCCCATATAGCTGCGCGCGTTGAGGCCCATGCCCTGAAGGGTCATGGCGAGGAGGCCGGCGGTGACCTGCTCGCCCGACGCGACGACGACATCATACTCGCGCGGGTCGTAGAGCGGCGCCGCCTCCTTGCAGAACTGGACCAGCCGGTCGGTCTCGCCGGCCATGGCCGAAACCACCACCGCAACCTGGTTGCCGGCGGCGACCTCGCGCTTCACCCGCTCGGCTACGTGGCGAATGCGCTCGATCCCGGCCATCGAGGTGCCGCCGAATTTCATGACGATGCGGGGCATGGTGGTTGGCGTTATCCTTGGTCGTGCGGCGGCGTCCTGTTAGGAGGGGCGGATGAGTGAAACAAGTATCGTTGCGGCAGAGGCGGCGCACTTCGGGGCGATGGCGGGCGACTGGTGGGATCCGGATGGCGCATCGGCCATGCTCCACAAGTTGAACCCGGTGCGGCTGGCCTATGTGCGCGACCGGATCGACCAGCATTGGTCGGTCGACGAGTGCGCGTTGCGTCCGCTTACGGGGAAGCGGGCGCTCGATGTCGGCTGCGGGGCCGGGTTGCTGTGCGAGCCGTTGGCACGGTTGGGGGCCGAAGTGACCGGGGTCGACGCGGCGCCGGAGTTGATCGCTGCGGCGCGCGACCATGCGGCGGCGGTCGGGCTGGGAATCGACTATCACGCGGTCGGGGTCGAGGCGCTCGATGGCGCCTATGACCTGGTGACCGCAATGGAAGTGGTCGAGCATGTCGCCGACCCGGCCGCATTCGTGCGGTCGCTGGCGGCGCGGCTGGCGCCGGGCGGCCTGATGATATTGTCGACCCCGAACCGTACCGCGCTGTCGCGGCTGATGACCATCACGCTGGCCGAGGGGTTCGGCCGTATCCCGCGCGGCACGCATGATTATGACAAATTCATCGGCCCGGAGCAGATGGCGGAGTTGCTGTCGAACGCGGGGATGGTGGTAAGCGACGTGAAGGGCATCGCCTTCTCGCCGACGCGCGGCCTTCACCTGAGCGAGGATTTGCGGCTCAATTATCTGGTGGCGGCGCGGTGGCTGGCGTGAGCATCGCGCCGTCAGCTTGACGATGACCGGCTCTCCGGCGCTCGATCTTGGCGCGGCGCTGGCGGCGGGGCTGATGATCGGGATCGAGCGGGGCTGGAAGCTGCGGCGCGAGCGGAGCGGGACGCGGGTCGCCGGGGTGCGCACCTTCACGCTGCTCGGCGGCGGCGGCGGGCTGGCCGCGCTGCTCGGGACCCTGATCCATCCTGCGGTCGCGGTCGTCCTGGCCGCCGCGATGGCCGGCGCGCTGCTGATCGGATTCGGGCGACAGCCGGGGCGGCGGGACGTCACCGGCATCGTCGCCGCCTTGCTCGCCGTCGGCCTCGGCATGCTGGCCGGGGCCGGACAGCCGGCGCTGGCCGTGGCGGGCGCGGCGATGGTGACCTTCATCTTGAGCACGCGGCGCGAAATGCACAAATTTGTCGGCCGGCTCACCGCGACCGACGTCAAGGCGTTCGCGCGCTATGCGGTCATCGTCGCGGCAGTACTGCCGTTTCTGCCCAACCAGTTGCTCGGTCCCTACGACGCGTGGAACCCGTTCCGGCTGTGGCTGGTGGTCGTGTTGGTCACCGGCTTCTCGTTCGTCGGCTATGTTGCCAATCGCACGATCGGCGCGCGCAACGGCATCCTCGCCTCGGCGATCATCGGCGGTGCTTATTCGTCGACCGCAGTCACCGCTTCGTTCGCGCGCCGCCTCGGCACGGGCGAGGAGGGGCCGCTGAACGCCGGGATTATCATCGCGTCGGCGATCATGTATGTGCGGGTGATGATCTTGGTGGCGTTGCTGACGCCATCGACGCTGCTGCCGTTCATCGGTGTCGTTGGACCGGCCGCCGTGGTCGGCACGATCGCCGCGCTGATCGGTTGGGTGCGCTCGCCCAATGCCGGCGCGGCCGACGGCGAGACGGCGCGTAACCCTGTCGAGCTGCTGCCCGCGCTGATGTTCCTTCTGATCGTCGCGGCGGGGGCAGTCGCGACGCGCTGGGCGCAGCAGCAATTCGGCGAGTCGGGGACGGCGATCTCGCTGTTCATCACGGGCACGTTCGATGTCGATGCGGCCGTCGTGACCCTGTCGGGACTGCCGACGGGTGCGCTTGGCCACCAAGTCGCAGCGGTCGCCATCGCCGGGACGGTTGCCGCCAACATGGCGCTGAAGATGGTCGTCACCGGCGCGTTCGCACGAGGCTGCGCCGGGCCGGCGCTGGCGGGGTTGGGGGTCAGCACGGCGGTTCTGCTGGGGATGATCGTGGCGCGGATGATCGGGCTGTCGGCGACGTGACGGAACTCGGCTAGGATCAGAAGTCCACCTTGTCATAATGGGCCGGGGGCACGATGACCTCCATCCGCTCGCCGAGCAGCGGGCGGAAGGCGGGGCGCGACTTCATTACGGCGTACCAGTCTTTGGTCTGCTTGTGTCCGCGCCAATCGAGCGCGCCGAGATAGTCGATCACGCTGAGCTGCGCCGCTGCGGCGAAGTCCGCCAGGCTTAGCCCGGCCCCGGCCATCCAGCGGCGGTGGTCGAGGAGATAGTCGATATAGTCGAGGTGGTTGTTGGCGATCTTCATTGCCTGGCGAAGCACGCCGGTGTCGGGGGATTCGTGGCTGACCAGGCGCTTGCGCATTCGTTCGTGCATCAGCGGCTCGACCACTTCGCGGAAGAGCTTTTCGTCGAACCAGGCGGTCAGGCGGCGGATTTCGGCGCGGGCGGCGGCATTGCCGTGGATGACCGGCATCTTGTCGACCGTCTCGTCGAAATATTCGACGATCGGCTGGCTGCCGATCAGGGTGAAGCCGAGGTCGGGCTCGATCAGCACCGGTGTTTCGCCGGCCGGGTTGAGGTCCATGAATTCGTCGCGCCGTTCCCACGGATTCTCGCGGACCAGCTCATGGGCGATGCCCTTTTCGCCGAGGACGAGACGAACCTTGCGTGAGAAGGGGCACAGAGGGAATTGAAACAGTTGCCACATGGGCCCGCTTTAGCGGCCGTGCTCGGCGCGTCCACCGCCCTTGCGACAATATCGCGGGACACGGACTAGCGCATGAGGCCGGCGGAGCGGAGGGCAGCCTCGATCGTCGCTTGGATGCCGTGCGCCGAGGTCGGGCGCGGGACCGTGGCGCGGGTGTCTCCGCGCTGTGGCAGCGGCGAGGCAGGGCGCAGCTCAGCGCTGCGAGCGCGAGTGTCGAGCAGGCCCCATCCTGCCGCGATGTGGCGGGTCGAGGAAATGCCGACATCGAGCATGTGCGGGATCGCCGCGCCGAGACCGTCATCGCCGGCCGTGGCTAGTGGGGTGCCATGGCCCATGCCGGTGATGCGATACTCCTCGATCGCCACGCGGCCGCAGTCGTCCAGCCAGGCGCGGTGGGGGAAACCGTCGACCCGGTCTTCGCGATCGGGCTCGTCGGCGACGCCGTGGAGGTCGCGCCATTGGCCGATGATCGCGTCGGCATTGACCTGCGATACGGTCATGTCGGCGGTGCCGTGCCAGACCGAGATGGTCGGCCAGTCGTGAAGGTGGGTCGACGCACGGCGGACGCGGGTCGCGGCGGCGGCGTCGCTGACGAGGCCCTGGCCGCGCATCCGTTCGAACGCCTGGGGCACTGACGCGGCGGCGCCATAGGGCAGGCCGGCGATGATCGCGCCGCCGGCGAACAGTTCGGGATAGCAGGCGAGCATGACCGAGGTCATCGCGCCGCCCGCCGAGAGACCCGTGACGAAGATGCGGGTAGAACCGATGCTATGACGATCGACCATCGCCGCGATCATCTGGCGGATCGACAGCGCCTCGCCCCCGTCGCGGCAGGTATCGCCCGGCTCGAACCAGTTGAAGCAGAGGTTGGCGTTGTTGGCGCGGGTCTGCTCGGGAAAGAGCAGAATGAAGCCGTGACGCTCGGCCAGTTCCGACCAGCCCGAGCCATGGTCGTAGCCAGCCGCCGTCTGCGTGCAGCCGTGAAGGACGACGACGAGGGGCGAGCTGGCAGTAGCGTGGGGCGGGACAAAGACCCAGCCGGTCAGCGCGCCGGGGTTCGAGCCGAAGTCGCCGAGTGGCGTGAGCTTGGTCGATCCGAGCGGGGTTGATCCGGGCCGTATGGATTGCACCTTTGCCAGCGATTTGAGCCGGTTGAGGGTATCGCCAAGTCCGTTACGCATGACCGTTCCTTCGTCCACATGCGCGCAAGAAGCGTGCGAACGCTTCTTTGCTGCAGCGCAGCATATGGTCGTCCGGATACCGAATGCAACCGCTTTTGGGCGGACTTATCGCCGGGGGTAGGTCGGGTCGGGCAAGTTGGCGGTGGCGCGTGCGATGTCGGCCGCGGCCTGGCCGAGGGCGCGTTCGATCGCCGGCATGGCGCGCTGGAGGGCGCGGGCGCTCGACTGGAGCGTGCCGGCGCTGGAGGCGACTTGCTGCTCGACCTGGCGCGCCATGCCGGGTCCGCCGACCGTGTTGCCGATGGTGCGGCTGCGATCGGCGGGAGTGGCAGGACGGCCATCGATCGCGGCTTCCACTTCGCCGATCGGCACGTCCATCAGCGCCTTGGTCAGCGCGCCGGCCATGCGGCCGACCTGCGCCGGCATGGCGGGATCGGTGAGTTCGCGCGGGATGGCGTTGTCATAGGGCGTGGATTGGGCGAGCGCAGGGCTCGCGAGGAGGAGGAGCGGGGTCAGCAATAGGGCACGCATGTCAATCTCCGGTACGGATCGCAGATGATAGCATGATTCGGCGCGGAGTACCTGAACAAGCATTCAGACTTCAGCGCATCGACAACCACACCAGCGCGGTGGCACCGGCGACGATGCGATACCAGGCGAAGGCGCCGAAGCCGCGCTTCGTGACGATCGCCATGAATGCCTTGATCACGACCACCGCGACGATGAATGAGACGAGGAATCCGACCCCGATCATGTCGAGTCCGATCGGCCCCAGGGCATGACGGTTCTTGAACAGCTCGAGCGCGGTCGCCCCGGCCATCGTCGGCAAAGCGAGGAAGAAGCTGAACTCGGCAGCGGTGCGGCGCTCGACCCCCAGGCTAAGCGCGCCGAGGATGGTCGCGCCCGATCGGCTGACGCCCGGGATCATCGCTAGGCACTGGATGAAGCCGATCGCCAGCGCCTTCTGCCACGGGATGGCCGAGACCGAGGCGACGGTGGCGTTCTTCGCAGTGCGCTCCACGATCAGGATGGCAATGCCGCCGACGATCAGCGCGACCGAAACGATCGTCGCCGAGCCGAGCATCGCTTCGATCTGTTTGTGGATCGCCAGGCCGATCACCGCGGCGGGGAGGAAGGCAATCAGGACGTTGCGGACGAAGGCGATTGCTCCCGGTTCGCCGCGTATAAGCCCCATGACGACGGCGAGGATGGTGCGCCAGAACAGCACGACCACTGCCAGCATCGCGCCGAGCTGAATGACGACGTTGAAGACTTTCCACGTCTCGGGATCATAGCCGAGCAGCGCGTTGGCGAGGATCAGGTGGCCGGTCGAGGAGACGGGCAGGAATTCGGTGACGCCCTCGACGATGCCAAGAAGGATGACGACGAGAAGGATCGGCAAGGCGCGCTCCTAGGCGGAAGGATGGGCGGATGCGGTCTTGCGCGGGGCGAAGCGGCCGCCGGCATGGAACCGGTCGAGCCACCCGCCCGCGACGGAATCGAGCGGGGTCGGCGAGATGTCGAACGCGGCGAGTCCGGGCGCGTCGGACGCGGCGACATTGTCCTGCTGCAACATGATCCACTGGTCCTTGGTCAGCGGTGCGCCGGGCAGAAAGCCCAGCTTCGCCATCACCTCGGCGGCGAAGGCAGGGACTTCGGCGATCGCGGGCGACTGGCCGGCCAGCGCGGCAATGCGCTCGTTGAGGCTGCGCATGGTCATGACCTCGGGCCCGCCGAGTTCGTAGGTCTTGCCGCCATGTGTGGCGGGGTCGAGCGTCGCCGCAGCGATGGCACGGGCGAGGTCGGCGACATAGATCGGCTGGAAGCGGGTTGCGGGCGCGATCACCGGCAGGATCGGCAGCCGCGCCATCGCCGCGAAGCGGTTGGTCAGCTGGTCCTCGCGGCCGAACACCAGGCTGGGGCGGATGATCGTCGCCGCGGGGAAAACGGCGCGGACCGCTTCCTCGCCCTGGCCCTTGGAGCGGCCATAGGCCGAGGGGCTCGCCGGATCGGCGCCGATCGCGCTGACCTGGACGAAAGCGGTCGCTCCGAAATCGCGCGCGGCAGTGGCGGCGGTGCGCGCGCCGTCGACCTGGATCGCGTCAAAGCGACCCTTGAGGATGCCGACGAGGTTGATCACCGCTGTTGCGCCATCCACGGCGCGGGCCACGGTGGCGGGGCGATCAAGATCGGCGGCGGCGAAGCCGAGCTGGCCGACCGCGGCGAGCGGCTGAAGGAAATAGGCGGCGCGCGGGTCGCGCTGGGCGACGCGCAGGCGGACACCGGCGCGCAGTAGCGCTTCGCACACATAGCGGCCGACGAACCCGCCGCCGCCGAAGACGGTGATCAGGGGTGGGGCAAGGGGGGCGGACATGGATGATGTCTTTGCCGCCTTCGCAGCGCATTGACAAGCATCGCCGCGCCCCTCTAAGCGCCGCCGCCTACCGGATGAACGATGTCCCTGTGCCCAGGTGGCGGAATTGGTAGACGCACCAGCTTCAGGTGCTGGCGATCGCAAGGTCGTGGAGGTTCGAGTCCTCTCCTGGGCACCATTTCCCTATTCGCCGACGTCCATTATCGCTTGAATAAACCCCGGAAATCTGCTAGTTTCTTGGCCAAGTTGACCGCTTGTGGTTGCTGGCGTTCGCCAACAATCGCAAAAAATTGGGGGCCTTTTTGGGGGCCTTTTGAAAAGCGGGAGGCTGGAGGCGACGGAAGGGCGAGCGACATGGCACTGACTGACACCGCAATCCGATTGGCGAAGCCCGGCGCGACCGAGCGCAAGCTTGCCGACGAAAAGGGCCTTTATCTCCTGCTAACCCCGTCAGGGTCGAAGCTTTGGCGACTCAAGTATCGGCTGGACGGCAAGGAAAAGAAGCTAGCGCTGGGCAGTTATCCCGAAGTCGGCTTGAAGGACGCTCGCGCCAAGCGCGACGCCGCGCGAAAGGCGGCGCAAGCGGGCAGCGACCCGGCAAACGCCAAGCGCGAGGCCAGAATCGCCAGGCGGATCGCCGCCGCCAACACGTTCGGCCCGATTGCCGAAGAGTATATCGCCAAGCTGGAGGCGGAAGGCAAAGCGGCGGTCACGGTCACAAAGACTCGCTGGCTGCTGTCCAAGCTTGAACCGACGCTAGGCACCCGCCCGATTGCCGAAATCAGCCCGCACGAATTGCTCGCTGTCCTGAAAGCGACCGAAAAGGCGGGCCAGCGCGAAACGGCGCGCCGGTTGCGATCCTTCTCAAGCCGCGTGTTCCGTTATGCCGTGGCCACCGCGCGCGCCACCGCCGATCCCGCACAGCCTTTGCTTGGCGCACTGGTGGCCCCGGTGGCGAAGCATCATTCGGCGATTACCGACCCGGGGGCATTCGGGAAGCTGTTGCGATCGATCGAGGAATATACCGGTCAGCCGGTCACGAAGCTTGCATTGCGCTTCACTTGCCATGTTTTCCAGCGTCCGGGGGAGGTCCGGCAAGCGGAGTGGAGCGAAATTGACTTTGACAAGGCGGTCTGGACCATCCCGGCGGCGCGCATGAAGCAACGCCAACCGCATCGCGTACCACTGTCAATCCAAGCGCTGGCGATTTTGCGGGAGGCACAGGCTTTGACGGGCGACGGACGTTTCATCTTTCCGAAGTTAGGTTCATTGCTCAAGCCGATGTGTGAGAATGCGATCAACGGCGCTCTTCGCCGGATGGGTTATGGTCCGGACGAAATGACCGCTCATGGTTTCCGATCGACAGCCTCATCGCTTCTGAACGAAAGTGGGAAGTGGAGTGCGGACGCAATCGAGCGCTCGCTGTCGCACGTCGACGGCAATCAGGTACGCGCGGCTTACCATCGTGGCGCACATTGGTCCGAGCGTGTCGAAATGGCGCAATGGTGGAGCGATCAGATTGAAGCGCTGCGCCATGGCGCGCAGGTTTTGCCGTTCCCTTCAGCGACGGCGAACTGCTCTGTGCGGCCTGTTCCACTTTGGGACAACCTACGCGAAACAAGTACTTAGCTTATATTAGCGCTAGACTCGTCGTTAAGATCGCGGTTACATTTATTTCCAAGCCTCTGAATTTTCCGGGCGGCCCGCGGGGGGTCGTGCGTTTTCAGAGAGGCTCCCCTGGTTGAAGCCTGGGAGC
>NZ_JANMWY010000263.1:0-2437 GCF_031380695.1 Sphingomonas sp.
CCAGGTTCTCGCCAGTAGCGATGTTCGGCTGGAAGTGATCGTCATCGACGACGGGTCGAAGGATGCGACTTCGGCGGTCGTCGCGAGGCTCTTTGCCGGCGACGAGCGGGTGCGGTTGCTGACGTTGGCCAATGGCGGCAAGGCGCGCGCGCTCAACCAGGGGCTGACGCTGGCGAGCGGCGAGATCGTCATCGCGCTCGACGCCGATACGCAGTTCGAACCGACCACCATCGCCCGGCTGGCGCGCTGGTTCGTCGACGAGAAATTGGGCGCGGTCGCCGGCAATGCCAAGGTCGGCAATCGCATCAACCTGGTCACCAAATGGCAGGCGCTGGAATATATCACCGCCCAGAATCTGGAGCGGCGGGCGCTGGCCCAGCTCGATGCGATGACGGTCGTGCCCGGCGCGGTCGGGGCGTGGCGCAAGGCGGCGATCGACGCGATCGGCGGCTATCCGCCCGACACGCTGGCCGAGGACCAGGACCTGACCATCGCCGTCCAGCGCGCCGGGTGGCAGGTCACCTATGACCAGAGCGCCATCGCCTGGACCGAGGCACCGCAGACGCTGCGCCAACTGGCGCGGCAACGCTTCCGCTGGGCGTTCGGCACAATCCAGTGCCTGTGGAAGCACAAGCGCATCATGCTGAGCGGCAAACCGCACGGGCTGGCGCTGGTCGGCCTGCCGCAGGTGATGCTGTTCCAGCTGCTGTTCGCGGTCGTCTCGCCGCTGATCGACCTTGCCCTGATCGTCAACGTGATCACCACCGTAACCGCGATCCACGAACATGGCCTGACCTATGTCCAGGGTGATCCGGCGCGGATGGCGATGTTCTGGCTGCTGTTCGCCGCGATCGACCTGACCGCAGGGCTGATCGCCTTCGCGCTGGAACGGCGCGAGACGTGGGGGCTGATGCGCTGGCTGGTGCCGATGCGCTTCGTCTATCGCCAGCTGATGTATTATGTCGTGATCAAGGCGATCGTCCAGGCACTGCGCGGGCCGCGCGTCGGCTGGGCATCGATCGCCCGGAGCGGTCAGGCGCGGGTGGGAACGCAGCCCGCCTGACGGGGCAACGCGACCACGATCAGCGCCTCGGCGTCTTGAGTCCGGCGAGCGCTGCAAAGGCATGGCCCGGCCGCGCCGGGATGGTCGCCGCCCGCTCCTGCCGCCGCCCGCGCCAACGCCACTGAGACCCTGCCTGGCCAAAAGCCGGGACGAACCCGATCTCCGCCATCAACTTGCACAGCGCATCGTCCGACAGGCCGAGCGAGGTCACCAGCGCCGCCTCGACCGGTTCTCCCTTGCCCGCCGCACGCACCGCATGGGCATGGGCCGCGATCCGGTCGGCAAGATCGACCCGCAGCCAGTTCGCCCCCAGCCGCCGGTAGGCCAGCATCGCCCCACGCGGATCGGCGCCGCCATCGAGCGTCGCCGCCCCCGCTTCGGGTAGCCGCGGCATCGGCTGGCCCGCACGCACCGCGATCAGCGCCGCGCGCAACTGCTGCGCGCCCGGCTTGAGCAGCGCCGGCGCGAACACGTCGAGCGCGCCGAGCCGTACCTTCAGCCGGTGCAGCGCATGGCGATCAGCCTTGTCCAACGCCCCGATCGCCGCCGTCAGCGCCTTGCGCGGCAATAGCCCGCCAGCATCGGCCAGCATCGCTGCCACCGCCCGCACGCCCGGCGTCACCGTCCGATCGCCCGCCGCCTCGGCCAGCGCCTTGAGCGGACCCAGTTGCGCCGCGATCGCCCGCTCCAGCCATGCCTCCAGCCGCGCCCGCAAGGCCGCCCTCCGCTGCGCCGTCAACCGGTCGAGCGGCCGGGTCGTGCGCACCGCCGGTTCGAGCAGCGACCGCCCGTGTGCCAGACGCGCGAGGAGGAACCCGTCCCACGAAATGCTGATCGCCCCGCCGGCCGCGAGGGTCAGCGCGAACCGCTCGTCCCCCGCCTCGCACAGCAGCTTCGCCCGCCGGTCGAGTTCGTCGCCCAGCCGCCGTTCGGCGGCAGCAAGGAGCAGGCGCTTGTCCGCCGCCCGCGCCGCCGGATCGACCTTGAACTCGAACCCGGCGAGATGTCCGATCGGCTCCGGCCCGACGCTGACCTCGCCATCGCTCGCCACCGTCACCGGCAGCGCATCGGCCCCGCGCGCGCCGATGTCGCGCACCAGCACCGCCGTCCGCCGGTCGACGAAGCGCTGGGTCAGCGCCGCGTGCAGCGCGTCCGACAATCGCCCTTCGACCGCCTTGGTCCGCTCGGCCCCCTTGGCCGGATCGGCCAGCCAGTCGCCACGCTGGGCGATATAGGCCCAGCTCCTGATCCCCGCGAGCCGGTCGGCGATCGCCTCGATATCCCCCGCGACATTGTCGAGCCGGGTGACCTCGGCGGCGAACCACTCGTACGGAATATGCCCGCCTTCGCCGACGTAGGAGAAGATCCGCCGCA
>NZ_JANMWY010000295.1:0-9075 GCF_031380695.1 Sphingomonas sp.
ATGCTGCACGAGCAATTGTCGACCTTCTACCGCGGGTTCCGCCGCGATGCGCATCCCATGGCGGTGATGTGCGGGGTGGTCGGCGCGCTGAGCGCCTTTTACCACGATAGCACCGACATCACCGATCCCAAGCAGCGCATGATCGCGTCGCACCGGCTGATCGCCAAGATCCCTACGCTGGCGGCGATGGCGCATAAATATTCAATTGGGCAGCCGTTTGTCTATCCGCAGAACGACTTGTCCTACGCCGGCAACTTCCTGCGCATGACGTTCGGCGTCCCGGCCGAGCCCTATGAGGTCAATCCGATCATCGAAAAGGCGATGGACAAGATTTTCATCCTCCACGCCGATCATGAGCAGAATGCGTCGACCTCCACGGTGCGACTGGCGGGATCGTCGGGCGCTAATCCGTTTGCCTGCATGGCGGCCGGCATCGCCTGCCTGTGGGGACCAGCCCATGGCGGGGCGAACGAAGCGGCGCTCAATATGCTGCGCGAGATCGGCGACGTGAAGCGGATCCCGGAATATATCGCCCGTGCCAAGGACAAGGACGATCCGTTCCGGTTGATGGGCTTCGGCCACCGCGTCTACAAGAATTTCGACCCGCGCGCGAAGGTGATGAAGGCGACCGCCGATGCGGTGCTCAAGGAACTCAACCTCGTCGACCCGGTCCTCGATGTGGCCAAGGAACTCGAGCATATAGCGCTCAACGACAGCTATTTCGTCGACAAGAAGCTCTATCCCAACGTCGATTTCTATTCGGGCGTGATCCTCAACGCGATCGGTTTTCCGACCGAGATGTTCACCGTGCTGTTCGCGCTGGCCCGCACGGTTGGCTGGGTCGCGCAGTGGAACGAGATGATTTCCGACCCCGAGCAGAAGATCGGCCGCCCGCGGCAATTATATGTCGGGGCGGTCCAGCGCGATTACGTCGCGGTGGGCCAGCGTTAAGCCAGCGGCAGATCCAGCGTAAACCGCGATCCCTCGCCCGGCACGCTGTCGAGCAGGATCATGCCTTCCATCGATTCGGCCAGGCGGCGGGCGATGGCGAGGCCGAGACCGGTGCCGGGTTCGGTGCTGCCCAGCCGTTCGTAGCGTTCGAAAATACGCTGTTGATCCTCGGGCGCGATGCCGGGGCCACGGTCGGCGACGGTGAGCGTCGCGCGGTCGTCGTGCGCGGCGATCGAAATCGTCACCGGTATCCCCGGCGGCGAATAGCGCACCGCATTGCCGAGGATGTTGACGATCACCTGGACAATCGCGCCCTTCTCGCCGTGGGCGAACACCCGGCCTGAAGCCATCAGGTCGACCGCGACACCCTTGGCCTCGCCCGCCGACGCGACCAGTGCGATCGCTTCGGAGGCGGCGCCGATCAGGTCGATCCGCTCGGCTGCGATCGGCGCGCCGTCGTTCATGGCGTGAATGACCGACAGCAGGTGGCGGCCGGCGGCGGCGATGTCGCCAGCATAGGTGGCGTAGTCGGTGCGGAGCGGGCCGTCGCTGCGCTCGACGATCTTGTCGGCGGCGGCAATGATCCGGTCGAGCGGCGAGCGCAGGGCGCGGTCAAGCTCGGCGTTGAAGCCATCGCCGCTGGGGGCGAGCGGACGGTCTTCAACCAGCGCCAGCGTCGCCGCCACCGCGGCCGCCCGGCCAGCGAAGCCGGCGAACTGGCCGCTTTCGTCGAGCAGCGCGTCGCCGGAGAGGATCAGCTGGACCGAGTCGGCATCCCGGGCGGTGCAGAGCTGGCCGCCGAACGCCTCCTGCGACGCAACGGCGGCGAGGATCGGCAGGTCGCCCGCCGCGTCCTCCGCGAGCTTGAAAAAACGCGTTAGCGGCTGGCCGATCGCGTCTCTTGGCGACACGCGCAGTCGGTCGGCGAGGTCGGGGGCGAGCGCGGTCAGGCGCAGGCGGGCGTCGGTGGCCCAGCTGCCGGCCTCGGGATCGCGCGCGACGCTAGCCTCGTCGTCGGTAGGCAGCACCAAGTCGAGCCGCGGCGTCGCGGGCGAGCGCGGCTGCCACCCCTCGATCGCCAGCGCGACCTCGTCGCCGTCGAGCGTGGCGCGGACCCACAAATCATAGTCATGCTCGGCACCGGCGGTAAGCACCGAGCGCGATATGGGCACGCCGAGATCGCGCGCGAGCCGCGCCACGGCGGCGAGCTGCGGCAGCGCAAGACGCGCGCCCAGGCTCGATCCCGCCTCCGCCTGAAGCGCGGCGAGCGGAGCGTCGGCGGCGATCAGCCGGCCGTCGCGATCGACGCGACCAGTGACGATGCCGGAAGTGTCGGGCACGCTAGCCACGCAAATGCGCTCGGGCAGCGACATAGGCCGGCGGCAGGCGCCATTCGCCGCGCGCATCCTCTACCGCTTCGTCGCCGATGCGATCGAACCGCGCCATCTCATCGGCAGGATCGGCGATACCGGACAGCAGGGCGAGGTCGGCAACGAGGCGGGCTGCGCTGGATCGGCCGAGACCCGCCAGTCGGGCGAGCAGCGCGAACCGCCCTTTCTCGCCCGCGACGAGATGGTCCCATACGGTCGGCTCCGGGACATGGGCACGGTGCGCGAGCAGGGCCGAAAGCAGCCCGATCTCGCCCTGTTGCGCGGCGTCTTCGATCAGCGGATCGTCGAGGCGGCCGGCACCATCGAGCAGCCGGACGAGCGTCGCCAGCCGGGCATCGAGCCGCTCGCCTTCGTCATGGCGCGAGAGCAGCGCCTCCGCGCCCTGCGCCAGCGCGCGGTCGATCGCCGGATGATCGGGCAAGGGCGTGCGCAGCGCGGCGGCGATCTGTTGGGCAAGCACGACCGCTTCCTCGGCCGGCAGATCGTCGAACAGCAGCCGCCCCTGGCCGAACCTGTCGCGGCGGCGACCGCGCGCCAGCACCAGCGCCATGGCTGCGGCGGCGATGTCGCCATCGGCATCGGCGATCCAGCGCTGGATCAGCTGCGCGCGAGCTGGGGAGCCATGGGGGCGGAGTGCGATGCCAAACCGCTGCTCGTCGGCACGGCGCAGCAGCAGTGCAACCAGCGCCGGGCGATCGAGTAGTCCCGAACGCGACAGGCGGGCGATCAACGCCTCATGCCCGTCATCGCCGATCGCATCGAGTCCGTCGGGCAGCGCGGCGATCACTTCGTCGGCCAGCGTCGCGATAAGGTCGTCGAGCATCGCGGTCATCAGCGCCCGTTCCTGCTCGCTCAACCGGGCCGCAGGATCGAGGAAGAAGTCGCGCCGGACAGTGGCCAGCCGATCGCGCGCCACGGGGCGCACGAGCGCCACGAGCGGGTCGGCAGGGGTAGCAATCGGCCATTCCTCTGACATCATGCCCCTTGATAGCCGATCGAGGTTAATAGCACCTCAATCGGTTTCGCGCGTCAGGCGGCGCGGGCGATGCGGTGGCGCAGGTGCTGGACGAGGAAGAAGGAAGCGGCGGCATAGAGCGCCAGCCCGCCGAGCAGCACGTTCCACCAGCCAAGCGCGGCGAATGGCACTGCGACGACGATCGCGGTGCGGCGGGCGAACAGCCAGTGGCGGAACGGCTCGTCGACCCCGCCCCGCTCGATCCGCGTCGCCTGGGCAAAGGCGGCGGCGGCTAGCGCGGCGACTATCGCGCCCCAGCCGCCGCTACCGTGCCGCGCGCTCCACCAGCCCAGCGCGACCAGCGCGGCGCCGGCGGCGGGCCATAGCGCGCGCTTCGACCACAGGGTGAGCGCGAGGGGGCGAAGCCGCAGGGTGGCGAGACGGGCAGCGACGAGATCGAGCGGCATCGACAGCAGCAGCATCGCCAATGCCGGCCACAGCCAGCCCCGCGTGAACGCAAATGCCGCGCCGACGGTCAGCGCCAGCGCGGCGTCGACCAGCCATTCGGGACGGACCTTCGTCTCCATCAGCTGCTCGGTCGCGAATTCTTCGATCACCGGCAGGAGATATCGTGCAACCATATCGCGCCGCGCGCCCCGCGATGCGACGAGCAGCCGCCGCTCGAACCCGCCGAGATCGCTCGCCTTCTCGGCCAGCAGCGGCCCCCCTCCCGGTCCGTCGAGCCGGACCAGCCGCGCCCCCGCCTGCACCGCGCGGCGCAGCAGCGTCGATTGCAAATCCCAGTCGCCGAGCATCGCCGCGGTCGAGCCCAGCGTGGCGGCGTCGATCAGCGCGATCCCGCCCCAGCGGCTGTCGCTGTCGATCCTCTCGTAATGCTCATGTTCTTCGTCGTCGGGCAGCGTGGCGATGGCTGCTTCGTCAATCTCGATCAGCCGCGTCAGCTCGTCGATCTCGGGCGCGATCCCGTCGGCGATCTGGAGGATGCGGGTGCCCGCTTCGAACCGGCTCGCGGCGTCGTTGCCGTCGCTGACGGTGGTGACGAGGATGCCCTCCGCCCTCAGGCGCGCGAAGGCTTCGGTCAGCGCCGTCGGGACATGGTCGACGATGACGACGATCGGCGACGCGCCAGTGGCGGCGGCACAGCGCGCCTGATATTCGACCAAAGTGCGCCCGGCGAGTGGCAGCAGGGCACGCAGGCTCCCACTGTCGTCTTCCTGATAGGCCGCAATCAGCGCGCCGAGCGCCATGGACTTCCCCGCCGGTTAAGCGGACGCCTTAGGCATGGCGGCCGCCCATATCTACCCTCGGCGTTTGCTCCTTTCACATATGCCGAAAGATGGTAAACATATCGGTCATGGAACCGCACCCGCTCCGCCCCGCCGCGTCAGACCCCTCGATCCGCGAGGAGGTGCCGCCGGTCGCCGGGCCGATCACGGAGCCGGCCGCGCCGGACTTCAATGTCGACGAGTGGCACGAAGCGCGCGCCGAACATGACGGCGCGGGCGGACGGCTGGTGCTCGGCTGGGCGCTGTCGCTGCTGGCGATGGCTTGGGTCGGCTTTACCTCTTGGTCCGCCGGGCGCGCGCTAAGCGGTGCGCCACTGAACGCGCCGGCGCTCGCGCAATGGATTGCGATCGTCACCGGGCCGCTGGCGCTGATGGGACTGATATGGCTGATGTTCGGCCGCACCCGCCGCAAGGAGGCCGAGCGATTCACGCGGACCGTCACTGCGATGCGCGGCGAGGCACGCTCGCTCGAGGCGCTGCTGGCGGTGCTGTCAGCGCGGATTGGCGACCATCACCAGGCGCTGACCGGCATGACGACGCAGATGATGGGCCTTGGCGACGAAGCCGCCCAGCGTATCGGCGCGGTCACGCGTGAGCTGGAGGCGGGCACGGCGCGGATGGCCGAACATGGCGCGGCGCTCGATCGCACGGCGGAGACAGCCCGCAGCGACATCGGCGTATTCCTCGCCGACCTGCCGCTGGCCGAGGAGCGGGCGCGGTCGATGGCCGAGCTGCTGCGCAGTGCGGGAGGTGAGGCGCTCCATCGGACCGGCCAGTATGAGCAGCAGGTCGCATCGCTGACCGAGCGCACCCGCGAGGCCGATGGCGTCGTCGGCGAAGCAGCCGGGCGGCTAGTGACGCATCTGACCCATATAGAAAGCGCGAGCGCGGCGGCGCGGGCGCAACTGGACGAGACTGCCGCCGCCCATCGCGGTGAGATCGAAGTGCTGATGGGCCATGCCGCCAAGGCGCTCGAATCGATCCGCAGCGGCATCGACACGCAGGCGGCAACGGTTGCGGCGCTGGTTTCGCAATCAGCGGCCGCCCTGGGCAAGGCGGGGCAGGAATCGGCCGACGCGCTGGGCAGCCGCCTCTCCACCGCGCGCGGAGCGATCGACGATCTGAGCGCGCGCATCGCCGAACAGGATCGGGCGTCACAGCGGCTGGTGGCCGAGCTCGCTGCCGGGCTGGCCGGGCTCAACGACCGTTTTCAGCAGCTGGCGCAGGACGGCGACCAGCGGGCGACCACGATGCTCGGCGCACTCGGCCGGGTGCGCGGCGAACTGACATCGCTCGGCGAGCAGGCCGGGGAACACGACGATCTGGTTGGCAATCTGGTGGTGCGGACCGAGGGACTGCGCGGCACGGTCGACACGCTCTCGGCGCAAATCCGCGACGTGCTCGGTCAGGCGCTGGGCGAGGCTGAAGCGGGTGCGGCCAAGATCGCCGGCCATGCCGAAGCGGCGCGGCCGCATGTCGAATGGGTCCGCGACGCAGCGGTCGAGGCAAGTGAGCGGCTGGCGAGCGGCGCGCATGCCGCCGAGGAACAGCATGACCGGCTGGCGGGGCTACTGGCGGCGGTTGACACCGGCATCGGCGGGGCCGAGCGGCGACTGTCCGAGCTGGGCGAGGCAATCAAGGTCGCGACCGACGACGCGGCACGGCTGAGCAATGAGACGAGCCCGGCGCTGATCGACGCGCTGCGCCAGGTGCGCGAGGCCGCTTCGCACGCCGCCGACCGGGCGCGCGCGGCGATTGCGGCGATCATCCCCGACTCGGCGACGGCGATGTCCGAGGCGACGCGCAAGGCGCTCGAGCAGGCGGTCCAATCGAGCGTCACCGAGCAAATGGCCGAGGTCGAGCGGGTCGCCACCCGCGCGGTCGAGGCGGCGCAAAGCGCGTCGGAGCGGCTGACGCGGCAAATGCTGTCGATCGGCCAGAGCGCGACGGCGCTGGAGGCGCACATCGACCGCACTTCCGAAACGCAGCGCCAACACGACAGCGACAAATTCGCCAAGCGCGTGTCGCTGCTGATCGATTCGATGCACTCCGCCTCGATCGACGTCGGCAAGATCCTCGCCGACGAAATCGACGACAAGAATTGGCACGCCTATCTCAAGGGCAATCGCGGGGTGTTCACGCGGCGCGCAGCGAAGCTGATTGGCGGCGGCGAAGGACGCGCGATCGCCGGTCACTATGAAAATGATCCCGAGTTCGCAGCCTCGGTCAACCGCTATGTCGCTGATTTCGAAGCGATGCTCCGCCGCATCCTGGCCGAACGCGACGGCGGGATGATGGCGGTAACGATGATGTCGTCGGACGTCGGCAAGCTGTATGCCGCGCTCGCCGGGGTCGATCGGCGGCGCTAAGCCGCATTTCCGAAGATCCGGTGGTAGACGTCGAAACTGTCGAGCCCGATCCAGCCATAGGTCCAGTTCAGGTCGTAAATTACAAACACGACCGTCGTGATCAGCGCCGCGCGCAGCAGGTGGCGCTTCAAGTCGAAGCGATGCGGCGCGCTCTCGGCCTGCCCCGGGACGCTCGCCGCGCCCACCTCCTCGCTGGTCCGCACCCCGAACGACAGCGACACGAAGGCCACCGCGACGAAGAACAGGAACCAGATCGCAATCGCGGGTTCCAGGCTCAGCAACGCGGCCTCATCGATCGATCGTCAGCAGGCTGACGTCGACCTGCGGTTTCTTGCCGGTCCACAGCATGGCGCAGCGCCGCACCGCCAGTCGCACCGCCTCGCGCGCCTTGTCCAGATCGCCTTTCGGCTGCCAGGCCTTGGTAGCCGCATCGGCGGCGTCGGCAATGAAATCGTCGAGGTCGACTTCCACCGGTACCCCGAACGAACGCACCAGCGGAGCCCCCGCCAACCGCCCCTTGGCCACCGGCAGCGCAACCGTAATCATGCCGTCGCGCGAAATCCGCCGCCGCGCATTGATCGTCGTGCCATCGGCCGGCAGGATGACATCACCGTCGAGCACCAGCCGCCCGACTCGCTCGGTGCCAATCTTCTTGGGACCGTTGGGGGCGAGGCGGATGACGTCGCCATTCTCCTGCTTGATCGCGCGCGGAATGCCATTGGCGAGGCCCCAGCGTGCCTGCTCGGCGAGGTGGCGCGGTTCGCCATGCACGGGCACGAGAATCTCAGGCCGCATCCATTCATACATCTTAGCGAGTTCGGGCCGCCCCGGGTGCCCCGATACATGAACATGCGCCTGCCGCTCGGTGACCGTCAGCACGCCGAGTTCGCTCAGCTGGTTCATGATCCGGCCAATCGCAAGTTCGTTGCCGGGGATCTGCTTGGACGAGAAGATGACCGTATCGCCCACGCCCATCTTCAGCTCATGCTGCCCGCCGGCGATGCGACCAAGCGCGGCACGCGGTTCGCCCTGGCCGCCGGTCGCGACGATCAGTACGTCCTGGCGAGGCAAGCGCATCGCCTCGTCGAACCGCACAGTCTCGGGGAAGTCGAGCAGATAACCGGTCGCCCGCGCGACCTTGAGGATGCGGTCCAGGCTGCGCCCGGCGACGCATACCGTGCGCCCGGCTTCCGCCGCGACCCGGCCGATCGTGGCGAGCCGTGCCGCGTTCGAAGCGAAAGTCGTGACCACCACTCGCCCCTCGGCCTTGCCGATTTCGTCGGCCAGGCCAGCGGCGACGCTTTCTTCGCTGCCCGACGCCGCGTCCTGAAACACATTGGTCGAATCGCACACCAGCGCGAGGATGCCCTGATCGCCGATTTTCGTGAGCGCCTCGCTTGACGCGGGCTTGCTGAGCACCGGCGTCTCGTCGATCTTCCAGTCGCCGGTGTGGAAAATCTTGCCGTACGGCGTCTCGATCAGCACACCATTGCCCTCGGGGATCGAGTGGGCGAGCGGCACGTATGTGATGCGGAACGGCGCCAGATCGACACTCCCGCCGCGCTTGACGATGTTGAGCTTGACCTGCCCCGATAGCCCTTCTTCCTCGAGCTTGCCGGCGATCAGCCCGGCCGTGAACGGCGTCGCATAGAGCGGCACCTTCAGGTCGGCGGCGAGATAGGGCAGCGCGCCGATATGATCCTCATGGCCGTGGGTCAGGACGATACCGACCAGATCCTTGCGCCGCTTCTCGATAAATTCGAGGTCGGGGAGGATCAGGTCGACTCCGGGCGTGTCGTCGTCGGCGAAGGTCAGCCCCAGGTCGAGCATGATCCACTTGCCGTCACATCCGTAGAGGTTGACGTTCATCCCAATCTCGCCCGATCCACCAAGGGCGAGGAAAAGTAGTTCTTTACCGGGTGTCATTCAGAAACTTTCAAAGCAATGATGGGTGCGGCAAGCAGTGCCAGTCCCTGGATGGTGAGGTCGGGTTCGATCGCGTCGATGGCGTCGGTGTGCTGGTCGAAAAGGGTGGCGAGGCCGCCGGTGGCGATGACCGTGACGGGACGACCGATTTCGGCCTTCAGCCGCACGACCAGCCC
>NZ_JANMWY010000318.1:0-5495 GCF_031380695.1 Sphingomonas sp.
GGCCGATCTGCCGGAGAATTACGAAGCCAACCCGGTCGCGTTCAACTTCATTCGGCAAGTCCCGGTCGACTGGGACGACACGCGCGTGCTGGGCGGCGAGGTCGGCGATTTCGTCGTCGTCGCGCGCAAGGAGCGCGGCAAGGCCGACTGGTATCTCGGGGCGACGACCAATGCCGAAGCGCGCGACGTCTCGGCCAGCCTCGATTTCCTGACGCCGGGCAAGCGCTACACCGCGATGATCTGGCGCGACGGGCCGACCGCGCATTATGGCGCGGCGGGCAAGGACATGGTCTATGAAGAGCGCAAGGTGACCAGCCGCGACACGCTGGCGCTGCACCTGGCGCCGGGCGGCGGGGCGGCGGTACGGTTCGCGGCCGGGCGCTGATGCGGCCGGGCTCGATCACCATCCTGGGCGGCGGGACGGCCGGATGGATGGCGGCGTGCCTGTTCCAGCAACACTGGCCCGAGACCGCGATCACGCTGATCGAATCGAGCGAGATCGGGATCATCGGCGTCGGCGAGGGGTCGACCCCGCAACTCAAGCACTTCTTTGACACGATCGGTATCACCGAGGCCGAGTGGATGCCGCGCTGCAACGCGACCTACAAGGCGGGGATCGAATTTGTGGGATGGTCCGAACGGACGGGTCACGATCGCTATTTCCACCCCTTCCCGACCGCGATCGACCGCCACACCGCGCCGCAATTCTTCTACAATACCCGCGCCAGGCGAACGGGGCGTGACGTGCCGGCGCATCCGGATCGCTTCTTCCTGACGACCGCGCTGGCCGCCCGGCGCAAAGCACCGATCGCGCCGCCGAATTTTCCGTTCCTGACGGGCTACGGCTATCATTTCGATGCGGTGCTGGTCGGAGAATATCTGCGCGAGGTCGCGACCGGGCGCGGGGTCGTTCACGTCGATGCAAAGATTGTCGAGGTCGCAATGTTGCCGGTTGGCAATATCGGCGAATTGCTGGCGGAGGACGGCCGCCGCATCGGCGGCGAGCTGTTCGTCGACGCCAGCGGTTTCCGCGCACTGATCATAGAAGGCGCGCTGGCCGAACCGCATGTGAGTTTTTCCGAAAACTTGTTCAATGACCGCGCGGTGGTGACTCCGACACCGGTCGCCGAGGGGGGTCCGACGGTCGCTACGAAAGCCACCGCGCTGTCGGCCGGCTGGGCGTGGGACATCCCGCTGACCAATCGCACCGGCAACGGCTATGTCTATGCGTCGCGCTATCTTGAGCCCGAGGCGGCGGCGGCGGAACTGCTCGATCATCTCGGACTGCCGCGCGACACCGCAGTGCGCCACCTGCAAATGAAAGTCGGGCGGATCGAGCGCAGCTGGGTCCGCAACTGCCTCGCCATCGGCCTCGCCCAGGGGTTCATCGAACCGCTCGAGGCGACCGCGCTGCACATCGTGCTGGCGACGGTCGAAGGGTTCATCGAAACGGTCGACGGTGAGGGCGCGGCCGGGCGCGGCGGGTTCAACGCCCGCACCGCGCGTCGCTATGAAGGCATTCGCGACTACGTCGTTGCCCATTACCGGCTGCAGCTGCGCCGAGACACTGACTATTGGCGCGATGCCGCCGATCTCGATTGCCTGTCGGACAGTTTGAAGGGCGTAATGACCGCCTGGTTCACGGGGGCCGACCTGGAGGAAGAGATCGCCCGGCAGGACATCGCCGCCTACTATCCGGCATTATCCTGGCATTGCCTGCTCGCCGGATATGGCAATTTCCCCGACCCCGCCAAGCTTGTCCCGCCGGACGCGGATGTCGAGCACTATGACATGGCCGCGATCGACGCGTTCATCGCCGGCTGCGCGAGCAATTATCCGAGCCACAGTGAGGCGCTGGCCCGGGTGGCGACCGCGTGAGCTCAGTCCTTCTTGCCCTTGCCGGCCGGCCAGGCAGAGAGCGGATGGACGACGCCATATTCCTCGACCGCGGGGGGCTGGGCGAGGGGCTGGAACACCGGCAGCGACATCTCCACCCGCGTGTCGGGCAGCCGGTCGAGCAAATCGCGGATAAGGGTCAGCCGGCCGCGCTTCTGGTCGTTGAACTCGACCAGGGTCCATGGTGCGGCCGCGGTGTGGGTCGCCTTGAGCATGGTTTCGCGAGCGGCGGTATAGTCGGCGTAGTGCTTGCGCGCGGCGACATCGATCGGCGACAGTTTCCACTGCTTGAGCGGGTCGACCAGCCGCTCGGCGAAACGCGCCTCCTGCTGATCCTGGTCGCAGCACAGCCAATATTTGAACAGCAGGATGCCGTCCTTGACCAGCTTCTTCTCGAACGCGGGAACGGCCTTAAGGAACTCTGCGACCAGTTCGGGCGGGGTGAAGCCCATCACGTGCTCGACGCCGGCGCGATTATACCAGCTGCGGTCGAACAAAAAGATCTGGCCGGGGCCGGGCAGGTTGGCGGCGTAGCGGTCGAGATAGGCCTTGGTCGGGAGCAACCCGTCGGGCTTGCCGAGCGCGACGATGTGGCAATCGCGCGGGTTGATGTGCGCGCGGATCGCGTCGATCGCTCCGCCCTTGCCAGCGGTGTCGCGGCCCTCGACGACGATCAGGATACGCTGGCCGGTCGCTTTGGCCCAGCGCGCCATCGCCACCAATTCTTCGGTCAGCTGGTCGAGCCGCTTGGTGAATTTCCTGCGCTTCATCGCCGTTCTCATTGTATCGTGTGGCGCGAGCGTAGCAGGACGCGGGTAAAGCGCCAGACGCAGCCAGTCGCGCGTTGCCGTGTGCCGCTCACCCGCTATAGGCGCATCCCATGACTGCTGACCCTGTCTCGACCCTGCTGCTGTTCGGCGCGACCGGCGACCTTGCCCATCGCATGTTGCTGCCGTCGCTCTACGGCCTTTATGCCGACGGATTGTTGCCAACGGGACTCAAGATCGTCGGTACCGCGCGCAGCCCTCTCGACGATGCGGCGTATCGGTCGAGTGCGCTCGCGGCGCTCACGGAGCATGTCCAGGCCGAGTATCTGGATGCGACGAAGGCGGCGGCGTTTGCCGGGATGCTGTCCTATGTTCCGCTCGACGCCACCAAGGCGGCGGGGTTTGCGGCGCTGCGCGAGCGGATCGATCCGGCTGCCGGGCTGGCGATCTTCCTGTCGACCGCGCCGTCGCTGTTCAAGGCGACGATCGACGGGCTGGAAGGTGCCGGGCTGACCGGCCCGCGTGTGCGCCTTGCGCTGGAGAAGCCGCTCGGCTCCGACCTCGCCTCGAGCCGCGAGATCAACGACGCGGTGGCGATCGCCTTTCCCGAAGCGCGGACCTATCGGATCGACCATTATCTGGGCAAGGAAACCGTCCAGAATCTGCTGGCGCTGCGCTTTGCCAATTCGCTGTTCGAACCGCTGTGGAATTCGGCGCATATCGACCATGTCCAGATCACCGTCGCCGAGACCGTGGGGCTGGAAGGGCGCGGCGATTATTACGACGGGGCGGGCGCGCTGCGCGACATGGTCCAGAACCACATGCTGCAGCTGGTCGCGCTGGTCGCGATGGAGCCGCCGGCCGATTTCGACGCGACCTCGGTTCGCGACGAGAAGGTCAAGGTGCTGCGCTCGCTGCGGCGGATCGGGGCGAACGACGTCGGCAATTGCGTCGTCACCGGCCAATATGCCGCCGGCGCGTCGGACGGCCAGCCGGTGCCGGGCTATATCGACGAATTGGGCCATCCCTCGGCGACCGAGACGTTCGTCGCGCTGAAGGCGCATGTCGACAATTGGCGTTGGGCCGGGGTGCCGTTCTACCTGCGTACCGGCAAGCGCATGCCGCAGCGTTCGACCGAGATTTTCATCCAGTTCAAATGTGTGCCGCATTCGAACTTCGCCTCGCGCGGGGCGACGACCCAGGCCAACAAGCTGTTGATCTCGATTCAGCCGGAAGAGAATATCCGGCTGCAGGTGATGGCCAAGACGCCGGGGCTGGACCGGGCGGGCATCCGCCTGCGCGAACTGCCGCTCGACCTCGGCATGGTCAATGCCTTTGCCGACCACCGTCGGCGGATCGCCTATGAGCGGCTGCTGCTCGACCTGATCGAGGGCGACCCAACCTTGTTCGTGCGGCGCGACGAGGTCGAGGCGCAGTGGGACTGGATCGACGGCGTGCGGGCGGCGTGGAACGACGCCGGGCTGGCGCCGAGACCTTATGCGGCTGGCAATTGGGGGCCATCGGCCGCGATTGCCCTGACCGAACGTGATGGAGTGCATTGGCATGATTGAGGATGCGGCATGATTGAGGCGGAATTCTGGGATTACGACAGCGCCGAGGAGATGGCGTCGGCCGTCGCCGGCGACGTCGGCTTCATCATCGAAAGCGCATTGGACGCGCGCGGCAACGCCATGCTGGCGCTGCCCGGGGGGACGACTCCGGGGCCGATTTATTCGAAGCTGGTCAAGGCTGACCTCAACTGGAAGAAGGTCACCATCATCCCCGGCGACGAGCGTCTCGTGCCGATGGATAATGAGCTGAGCAACGTCCGCGCGCTGGCCAAGGTCTTCCTGCCCGCAGGGGCCCGCGTGATCCCGGTGACCGGTGACATCAAGGACCACAAGCTGGCCGGCAATAGCGCCGATGCCAGGCTGCAGGACCTGCCGTGGCCACCCGACCTCGTCTGGCTCGGCATGGGTGAGGACGGGCATACCGCGTCGATCTTCGCCGGTCCCGACCTGCCGGACGCGCTCGATGCGCCCAAGGCGAGGCGGATGGTTGGCGTGATGCCCGATCCGCTGCCAACCGAGGCCCCGGTCGCGCGGGTGACGCTGACCCGCGCGGCAATCCTGTCGGCGCGCACGTTGCTCATCGTCATCAAGGGCCAGCAAAAGCGCGATATGCTGGAACAGGCGATCGAGGACGGCCAGTCGTCCAAGCTGCCCATTGGGCGGGTGCTGGCCGAGTGCGATCAGCCGATCGACATTCACTGGTGCCCATGATGAGCCGCCTCGACTCTCGCATTTCCAAGGTCACCGACCGGATTATAGAGCGGTCGAAGCCGGGGCGCAGCCGCTACCTGCAGCTGATGGCCGACGAGGCCGATCGTGGCATTTCGCGCCCGCGCCTGTCGTGCGGCAATTTCGCCCACGGCTTTGCCGCAGCGGGCGAGGACAAGGCCGCGATCAAAGGACTGCACGAGCCTAACCTCGCCATCGTCACCGCCTACAACGACATGCTCTCGGCGCATCAGCCCTATGGCCGCTACCCCGAGCAGATGAAGATTTTCGCGCGCGAGGCGGGGGCCACTGCGCAGGTCGCGGGCGGCGTTCCGGCGATGTGCGACGGTGTGACCCAGGGCCAGCCGGGCATGGACCTGTCGCTGTTCAGCCGCGACACGATCGCTTTGTCGACGGCGGTGGCGCTCAGCCATGGCATGTTCGAAGGCGTCGCGATGCTCGGCATCTGCGACAAGATCGTCCCTGGCCTGCTGATCGGCGCGCTCCGCTTTGGGCATTTGCCGGCCTTGCTGATCCCCAGCGGACCGATGCC
>NZ_JANMWY010000012.1:0-10462 GCF_031380695.1 Sphingomonas sp.
GGTGCAGATGGGCGCGCCCAAGGGCAGTTCGCGCCTGCTGCAGCGGATCGGCCGCGCCAACCACCGCCTCGATGAGCCGAGCACCGGCATTATCGTGCCGGGCAATCGCTTCGAATATCTCGAAGCCCGCGCGGCATTGGACGCGATCGACGACGGCGAGCTCGACCCCGAGAATTTCCGCCCGGGCGCGCTCGATGTGCTCGCCCAGCATATCCTCGCAGTGGCCTGCGCCGGGCCGTTCGAGGAGGCCGAGCTGCTCGCCGAACTGCGCTCGGCCGCGCCCTACGCTGGCTTGCGCGACGAAATATTCGTGGAAGTGCTCAACTTCATCTCCACCTGCGGCTACGCGCTCAAGGCCTACGACAAGTTCCGCCGGCTGGTGCGCGATCCCGACGGGCGCTGGCGGATTACGCGGCCCGCGGTCGCCGTGCAGCACCGCATGAACGCCGGGATCATCGTCGAGCAGCCGTTGATGAGCGTGCGCTTCAAGAATGGCCGCAGGCTCGGCACGATCGAGGAGGGATTTGCCTCGACTCTCGCGCCGGGCGACCATTTCTTCTTCGCCGGATTGAGCCTCGAGGTCGAGCAACTCAAGGACAGCGACATCATCGTCCACGCCTCGTCGAAGGCGGCGCGGCTCGTCACCTACGGCGGCCAGCGGATGTCGATGACGACCCACCTCGCCGACCGCGTCCGTCGCTTCCTGTGCAGCCCCGATGACTGGCAGCGCTTCCCCGACGACGTCCGCGAATGGCTCGAAGTCCAGGGCAAGCGATCGATCCTGCCCGAACCCGACCAATTGCTGGTCGAGACCTTCCCCCACGAAGGCCGCCACTTCTTCGTGATCTATAGTTTCGAAGGATGGAATGCGCACCAGTCGCTCGGCATGCTCATCACGCGGCGGATGGAGACCGCCGGGCTGAAACCACTCGGCTTCGTCGCCAACGACTATGCGCTGGCCTGCTACGGATTGGAGGAAGTCACCGATCCCGCGCCCTTGCTGTCGCCCGACATCCTCGAACATGAATTCGTCGAGTGGGTCGAACAGTCCAACCTGCTCAAGCGCGCCTTCCGCGAGGTCGCGGTCATCGGCGGGCTGGTCGAGCGCCAGCATCCTGGCAAGCGCAAGACCGGGCGCCAGGTCAGCTTTTCGACCGACCTCATCTACGATGTGCTGCGCAAATATGAGCCCGGCCACCTGCTGCTGACCGCCGCCTGGGACGATGCGCACGCGCGCATGACCGAGCTTGGCCGCCTTGCCCGGCTGGTCGAGCGCGCCGCCGACCAGATGATCCACGTCCGCGCCACCCGAGTGACGCCGCTGGCCGTCCCGCTGATGGTCGTCATCGGCCGCGAATCGCTTCCGGCGGGCAGCGCCGACGATGCGCTGCTGATCGAGGCCGAGGCGCTCGCCGCCGAAGCAATGCGGCTCGACTGAGTTCGGGCGAAGCGTGATTGCCCTGCCCGGAATTTCCGCGATAAGCGCAGGCATGCGTATGCGTCTCCTGCTCCCGCTCGTCCTGCTCGTTCCCGGCGGCTGCATCGTCGGCTCGATCGCGAAGACTGCGGTCGATGTCGTCTCGATCCCGGTCAAGGCGGTCGGGTCGGGAGTCGATGCGGCGACGACCAGCCAGTCCGAGGCCGACGAAAATCGCGGGCGCGAACTGCGCAAGGAAGACGAACGGCGCGCCCGCGCCGAGCGCGACGCCGCCAAGCATCCGCCACAATAGCCCCTAAGTGCGTTATTTCCTCGACACCGAATATAATGGCTTCGGCGGCGCGCTGATGTCGCTCGCACTGGTTGCCGAGCATGGCGACGAGGAGCTGTATTTCGTCCTGCCGCCGCCCGAAGAGTATCACCCTTGGGTCGAGCGCCACGTCCTGCCCTACATGAATCACGTGCCCCCGGCGCATCAGGGGCCACCGCTCGACCGTGCCTCGGCGGCGCATGCCCTCGCGACCTTCCTCGCCAATGACCGCGAGATCGAGATTCTTGCCGACTGGCCGGAAGATATCTCCCACATCTGCATGCTGCTGCTGACCGGCCCGGGCGAGATCGTCCGCACCCCGCCGCTCCGCTTCCGCTTCGTCGCCCTGCCGGGGTTCAGCACCGCCGGCGCAAGCACGGTACCGCACAATGCGCTGCACGACGCGCGCGCCTTGCGCGACCATGTTTTGAGCATCGAGGATCATTAGACGCTTCCCGCAACCGGGGCATCGCGTCTAACAGGAGCAATGGTTCCCGCTTCGTTCGCCCATCACGACTTCCTCGCCACGCCTGAAGGCGCGCTGTTCTGGCCGAGTGAGAACGCGCTGCTGGTCGCCGACCTCCACCTCGAAAAGGCCAGCTGGTTTGCCCGCTTCGGCCAGTTGCTGCCGCCCTATGATTCGCACGCAACGCTCAGCGCGCTGGCCCGCGATATCGACCGCAGCGGCGCGACCACCCTCTATTGCCTCGGCGACAGTTTCCACGACCGCTTCGGCTGCGACCGGCTCCCGGCCGACGCCCGCGCGCTGCTCACTTCGCTGACCGCGCGGCTCGACTGGGTGTGGATCACCGGCAATCACGACGCCGGCTTCGTCGATCATTGCGGCGGGCGCATCGCCGAGGAATTGACCGTCGCCGGCATCGTCCTGCGCCACGAAGCGGCCGCGGGCGATCCGGCCCCCGAAATCTCGGGCCATTTCCACCCCAAGCTGCGCCTCCACCGCAAGGGACGCAACGTCTCGCGTCGCTGCTATGTGGCGACCGCGACCAAGCTGATCCTGCCGGCCTATGGCTCGCTCACCGGCGGCCTCGACGCGCATCATCCCGAGATTCTGAAGAAAGTCGGCCCCGGCGCGACCGCATTGGTCCCGGTCACCGACCGCCTCCTCCGTTTCCCGATCGCCGCCTAGACGAGCTTCGCCGCCATCAACCCGCGCAGGATATTGCCGACGAAGAACCCCTGGCCGAGGTCGCCGGGTACCAGCTCCGCCTCCCGCGCCTGCCCTTCGTCGATCAGCTTCGCCCGCAGGATCCCCGGGATGATCCCCCGCGCCAGCGGCGGGGTCAGCAACTGCCCGCCACGCTCGACGAAAATGTTGGTGAAGCTGCCCTCGGTCAGCCGCCCATGGTCGTCGACGAAGATCGTCTCGAACGTCGCATTGGCCTTGCGCGCCTCGTCGTAGAAGCGTCGGTCGCTGGTCTTGAAACGCAGTCGGATGTCGTCCGACGGCACCGGCATCGGCTTCAGCGACACCGCCACCGGCCCCATCGCCGGCCGCTCCAGCCGCTTGACCTGGATCGCCATCGCCCCGCTCGGTGCCAGCAGCAGCCGGACCATCGCCGGTTCGCGGCGGCGAAAGGTCGCCGCCTGCAGCTCGTTGCGCGCCGCGTGGCGGTCGAATTTGAAGCCGAAGGTCTGCGCCCCGTGACGCATCCGGTCGAGGTGGCGATCAAGTTCCTGGATGCCCAGCTCGGCGTCAAAGCGCATCGTCTCGATCAGATCGAACGTCGGTGCGGCAGCCGTCACGAAACTTCCCTTGAGCAGGCATTCGGCCCACTCCTGTTCCATCTCGCTGTCGACGACAAGCCCCGCGCCCAGCCCGAGCCGCGCCAGCCCCGGCGCCTCGTCGCGCAGTTCCAGCGTGCGGATCAGCACGTTGAACGCGGCGTCGCCCGCGCTTGCGTCGCGCCCCGGCTCGATCCAGCCCATCGAGCCAGTATAGGCTCCGCGCGCCTCGGGCTCGAGCCGGCGCAGTGCCTCGATCGCGGCGATCTTGGGCGCGCCGGTAATCGACCCGCATGGGAAAATCGTGGCCAGCACGTCGATCGCATCGAGCCCGGGACGGAGGCGCGCAGTGACCTTCGACACCAATTGATGAACCGTCGGATAACTCTCGACCTCGAACAGTCGCGGCACGGCGACACTGCCGGTTTCGGCGACGCGGGCCAGGTCGTTGCGCAGCAGGTCGACGATCATCAGATTCTCGGCGCGCTGCTTGGGATCGGCGGCCAACTCCTGCGCCAACGCACGATCCTTTACCGGATCGGCGTCGCGCGGCGCGGTGCCCTTCATCGGCCGCGCATCGAGCTGGCCATCGCGCAACGTGAAGAATTGCTCGGGCGACAGCGACACCAGCGTCCCGCCGGGAAAGCGCAACACTCCGCCCCAGCCGGCGCGCGACCGGCCCTGCAGTCGCGCGAACAGCGCCAGCGGCGATCCCCCGACCGCCACGTCGCAGCCGAACGTCAGATTGGCCTGATAGAAATCACCCGCGAACAGATGCTCGCGCACCTGTCCCGCCGCCGCCAGATAGTCCTGTCGCTCGATCCTCGGTCGCACAGGCCCGACAAAGGCGCTCGCCGCGTCGGCCAGCCCAGCCGGATCGACCGTCTCATACCCCTCGAACAGACCGAACCATAGCAATGGCCCGGCCCCGATCCGTGCTTGCGCGGCCAGCCGGGGTTCGAACGCCTGCCCCGCCTCATAAGCCAGATAGCCCGCCGCATGCGCCCCCCCGCGCACCGCCGCCCGCACCTCCTCCAGCGCCGGGCGCACCTCGGCCATGGTCGTCGCCACGATTTCGCGATGCGGCGTCCGGTACAGGCGCGCTGCGCCGCCCGCGCGGGCATCTGCAAACAGAACGAAACTCATGCTTGCCAATTGCCCCGCTTCGCCCCGCTCCGTAAACCCGTCGCGAACCGAAGGGATACAAACATATGAAAATGGCCTTGCTGATCGCCGCGCTGCTGCCAACGGTCGCGCCGGCCGCGCCGCCGTCGATCGACCCCAAGGTGAGCGCCCGCATCGACCGCATCCTCAAGCGCACCCCGCTGATCGACGGCCACAACGACCTTGCCGAGCAGCTCGGCGAATATCACGGCTCAGCCATCGCCAACCTCGCCAGCGGCACCGCCGCCTGGTCTGACCACCCACTGATGACCGATATGGCGCGCCTCCGTGCCGGGCGCGTCGGCGGCCAATTCTGGTCGGTGTTCATTGACGGCACGATCACCGGCGACGCTGCGATCCGCCGGACGATCGAGCAGATCGACATCGTCGACCGCATCATTGCCGCTTACCCCCGCGACCTCGAGCGCGCACTCACCGCCGACGATATCGTCCGCATCCACAAGGCTGGGCGAGTCGCCTCGCTGATCGGGATCGAGGGCGGGCGGCAGATCGGCGGCAGCCTGCCCGCACTTCGCCAATTCTACCGGCTCGGCGCGCGCTACATGACGCTGACCCACAACCAGACGACCGAATGGGCCGACAGCGCCACCGACGATCCGAAATTCCGCGGCCTGGCACCATTCGGGCTGAAGGTCATCGGCGAGATGAACCGGCTCGGCATGCTGGTCGACTTGAGCCACGTCTCGCCCGAGGTCATGCGTCAGGCGATCGCCGCCAGCCGCGCCCCGGTGATCTTCTCCCACTCGTCGGCGCGCGCCCTCAACGACCATCCGCGCAACGTCCCCGACGACGTGCTCAAGCTGCTGCCCGCCAACGGCGGGGTGGTGATGGTCAACTGGGTGCCGCTGTTCCTCTCGCCCGCGCGGCTCCAGTATGAATCGACCAAGGCGGGTGAGGAAGCGCGGCTCAAGACAATCATTCGTAACGACAGCAAGGCCGTCGCGGCCGGGCTCAAGGCATGGGAATCCGCTCATCCCGCGCCGCCGGTCACGGTCAAGGACGTCGCCGATCATATCGACCATGTCGCGCAGGTAGCGGGGCACGACCATGTCGGTTTCGGTGCCGACCTCGACGGCATTCCGGCGGGGCCGGAGGGCCTGACCGGCGTCGACGACTATCCGCTTGTGTTGGCGGAACTGATCCGCCGCGGTTGGTCCGACGCCAACCTCGCCAAACTCGCCGGCGGCAACGTCCTGCGCGCCCTGCACGGGGCCGAAGCGACGGCGAAGGCGATGAAGGACGTTCCTGCCGCGATGGACAAGCTCCCGCCCGCTCTCTAATTCGCCGGCATGAGCGAACCGTCCCTCCGCGCCGCAATCCTGCCGGTCACCCCACTGCAGCAGAATTGCAGCCTCGTCTGGTGCACCAAGACGATGCGCGGCGCGTTTGTCGATCCCGGCGGCGGCCTGCCGAAACTGCGCGCGGCGATCGCGCAGGCCGGCGTCACGATCGAGAAGATCCTGCTCACCCACGGTCATATCGACCATTGCGGATCGGCCGGGATCTTCGCCGAGGAATTGGGCGTGCCGATCGAAGGCCCGCACGAGGCGGATCGCTTCTGGATCGCCCGGCTGGAGGACGACGGCCGCAATTATGGCGTCATGGGCAAACCGTTCGAGCCCGACCGCTGGCTGGTCGACGGCGATACCGTGACGGTCGGCGACCTCACGCTCGACGTCCGCCATTGCCCCGGCCACACCCCCGGCCACGTCGTCTTTCACCACCCCGAATCGAAATTGGCGATTGTTGGCGACGTGCTGTTCCAGGGCTCGATCGGTCGCACCGACTTCCCGCTCGGCAATCACCAGCAGCTGCTCGATGCGATCACGCAGCGGCTGTGGCCGATGGGCGACGATACCAGTTTCATCCCCGGCCACGGCCCGATGTCGACCTTTGCGCAGGAGCGGCAGAGCAATCCCTTCGTCGCCGACCGGGTGCTGGCAAGCGCCTGAAACCAACCGCGCTTGCTTCGCTCCGGCTTTTCGCTATATGGCACCCTCGTTCGCGACCATCCGGCCGCCGCCGCGGGGCTAGCCCCCGATGAGCTGGGCGAGGGTGGTCGATTTTTTATTTGAAGTGAGCAGGTGCCGCAATGGCCGTCCCCAAAAGAAAAACGTCGCCCTCGAAGCGCAACATGCGCCGCAGCCATCATGCGCTGGTTCCGGCCAGCTTTCAGGAATGCCCGAATTGCGGCGAGCTGAAGCGCCCGCACAATCTGTGCAGCGCCTGTGGCCATTATAATGGCCGCGAGATCGTCTCGACCGAGGCCTGAGGTCGCGAGTGGGGTTCAGGCGATGACTGCCGGCCCGCGCATCGCAATCGACGCCATGGGCGGAGACGTCGGCCCGGCGGCAATGGTCGCCGGCATGGCGCGTGTGCGTCGCAAGGATCCCGACCTCAGCTTCCATCTTTATGGCGACGAAGCGCTGATCGCGCCCGAAATCGCGCGTCACTCCGGCGTCGCCGCCGCCACCACTATCCATCACGCCGCCGACGCGATCGAAGGCCATGAGAAGCCGAGCCAAGCGATTCGCCGCGCCCGCACCACCTCGATGGGCATGGCGATCAACGCGGTAAAGGAAGGCCACGCCGACGCCGCCATGTCCGCCGGCAACACCGGCGCGCTGATGGCGATGGCCAAGCTCGCGCTGCGCACCATGCCGGGGATCGACCGACCCGCGCTCGCTGCGCTGCTGCCCTCGCTCGGCGACCAGGATCTGGTCATGCTCGATCTTGGTGCCAACACCGAATGCGATGCGCAGAACCTGGTCCAGTTCGCGGTGATGGGTGCCGCTTATGCTCGCACCGTCCTCGGCGTCGATCAGCCGCGGGTAAAGCTGCTCAACATCGGCACCGAGGAGCTCAAGGGCACTGACGAGCTGAAGGAGGCTGCCGCGATGTTGCGCGAGGCGACTTACCTCCCGTTCCGCTTCAACGGCTTTACCGAAGGCGACCAGTTGTCGCGCGGCGAAATCGATGTCGTCGTCACCGACGGCTTCTCGGGCAATATCGCGCTCAAGACCGCCGAGGGCACCGCCCGCTTCGTCACCGACCTGCTGCGCCGCGCCTTTACCTCGTCACTACGGTCGAAGGCCGGCTTCGCGTTGTCCAAGCCGGCGCTGCATATGCTCAAGGTCCATCTCGACCCCAACAACCACAATGGCGCAGTCTTCCTCGGCCTCAACGGGCTCGTCGTGAAGAGCCATGGCTCGGCCAATCCGACCGGCATCGCCAACGCCATCCAGGTCGCGGCGCGGATGGTGCGCAACGACATCACCCGCAAGATCGGCGACGATCTCGACGAGTTCCGCGCCCACGCCTTCGCCGGGGACGCCATATGAGCCTTCGCGCAGTCATCGCCGGAGTCGGCTCCGCCTTGCCGGCACGCCGCGTCGACAATGCCGAACTGGCTAAACAGCTCGACACGACCGACGAATGGATCGTCGAGCGCACTGGCATTCGCACCCGCTATATTGCTGGCGACGACGAGACGACCGGCACGCTCGCGACCGAGGCCGCGCGCCGCGCGCTCGACCATGCCGGGATCGCGGCGAGCGAGATCGACCTGATCGTGCTGGCCACCGCCACCCCCGACCAGACCTTTCCGGCGACCGCAACAAAGGTGCAGACCGCGCTCGGCATCGACGATTGTGTGGCGTTCGACGTCGCCGCGGTCTGCTCGGGCTTCCTTTATGCCCTGACCGTCGCCGACTCGATGATCCGCAGCGGTGGCGCGAAGGCGGCGCTGGTTATCGGCGCGGAAACCTTCAGCCGCATTCTCGACTGGGAAGATCGCACGACCTGCGTCCTGTTCGGGGACGGTGCGGGGGCGGTAGTGCTTGCCGCCGAGGAGGGCGGCACCGCCGGCATTCTCGCGACGAAACTGCACGCCGACGGCCGTCACAATCAGCTACTCTATGTCGACGGCGGCCCCTCGACCACCGGCACGGTCGGCAAGCTGCGCATGAAGGGTCGCGAAGTGTTCCGCCACGCCGTCCTCAATCTCGCGTCGGTCATGGGTGAAGTACTCGACCTCGCGGGACTCGAGACGGCCGACGTCGATTGGGTCGTTCCGCATCAGGCCAATGCCCGTATCCTCGACGCCACCGCAAAAAAACTCGGCCTCTCCCCCGACAAAGTGGTGCTGACGGTCGACCGCCACGCCAACACCTCCGCCGCCTCGGTGCCGCTCGCGCTCGACGTCGCCGTGAAGGATGGCCGGGTGAAGCGTGGCGACATCGTCGTGCTCGAAGCCATGGGCGGCGGCTTCACCTGGGGCGCCGCCGTGCTGCGCTATTGAAATAGCACGGCGAATCGGCCAATTGTCGATTTGCCGACATGTATGATTCGGCGAGTATCGTTCGCTAAAGGTATCGCGGGGGGCGACGCCGGGCGACCGGACGGAGAAAGACCATGGCGGATGCGGGCGTTGCGCGAGCACAGGATGGCGGACTCCATTCGGGAACGCTGACTCGCGCCGATCTGGCCGACGTCGTCCATCGCCAGCTGGGCCTGTCCCGCGCCGAGGCCGCGAGCATGGTCGAACGGCTTCTGTTCCACATGTGCCACGCCCTGTCGGAGGGCCAGAACGTCAAGATCTCCGGCTTCGGCAGCTTCATCCTGCGCGATAAGGGCGAGCGCGTCGGCCGCAATCCCAAGACCGGGATCGAAGTGCCGATCGCGCCACGCCGCGTCATGACCTTCCGCGCCAGCCAGATGATGCGCGAAAAGATCGCGAAGTAATCGGGCCAATGGAGACCGGGGACAAGGCTCCCGATGCCTTTCGCACGATCGGCGAATTGTCGGCCGATCTTGGCGTGCCGCAGCACGTCCTGCGCTATTGGGAAAGCAAGTTTCCGCAGCTCCGCCCGCTCCAGCGCGCCGGTAATCGCCGCTATTATCGCGCCGTTGACGTCGCACTCGCCCGCCGCATTCACGGGTTGCTGAGCGAGCAGGGCTACACCGTGCGTGGCGTCCAGAAATTGCTGGCGGACAAGGATGCGCAGCCCGCGCCGGTCGTCGCGCCGTTGACGTCGACGCTAATCGCGCCCGTGGCTGCCGCAGCAGGCCCCGCATCACCCGCGCCCGATGTCGCCCGCCTCGTCGAGCTGCGCGACCGGCTCGCCGCCGCCCTCTCCGCCTGATCCCAATCTCCGCGCCACCCGCGCGATCGCCAGGTCGAGCGGCACCCGCGACACCATCACCTCCGGCGGAAACGCCGTCAGCAACCGTGACGGCATCGCGCTCGACAGGATGACGAATAGACCCTTGTCGCCCTGCCGCCGGATCAATCTTCCGAACCCCTGCGCCAGCCGCGCGCGGACGATGCGGTCGTCATAGGCACTCCCGCCCCCCGCCAGCCGCCGCGCCGCGTGCAGCACCGTCGGCCGGGGCCACGGTACCCGCTCCATCACTACCAGCCGCAGCGATTCGCCCGGCACGTCGACCCCGTCGCGCAGCGCATCGGTGCCGAGCAGCGACGCGCGCGGATCGTCGCGGAAGATATCGACCAGCGTGCCCGCATCGATCGGGTCGACATGCTGGGCGAGCAGCGGCAGCCCGTCGCGCGCCAGCCGGTCGGCGATGCGCGCATGGACCGCCTTGAGCCGCTGGATCGCGCTGAACAGCCCCAGCGTCCCGCCGCCCGCCGCCGCGATCAGCCGGGCATAGGCCCCGGCCAGCGCCGGCACGTCGCCGCGCGGCAAATCGGTCACGATCAGCACTTCGGCGGCGCTGGCGTAGTCGAACGGGCTGTCCGCTGCGAACCGGCGCGCGGGGCGGGG
>NZ_JANMWY010000068.1:0-5437 GCF_031380695.1 Sphingomonas sp.
CGCCTCGTCCAGCGCCAAATCGAGCTCCGCCTCGCTCGCCCCGGCGCGCTCGCCCGGCGGCCCGACGACGATCACGATCTCCCCGCGCGGCGGCAGGTCGGCATAGCGCGCGGCCAGCTCGACCAGCGTCCCGGTCACGCACTCTTCGTGCAATTTGCTGATCTCGCGCACCACCGCCGCGTCGCGCGCGCCCAGGCCCTCGGCCAGTGCTGCCAGCGATTCGCCCAGTCGCGGCCCGCTTTCGTACAGCACCAAGCTCGCCCGCACCGCCGCCACTTCGGCGATGGCCTCGGCCCGCGCTTTCGCCTTGGCCGGCAGGAAGCCGAGGAACAGGAAGCGGTCGGTCGGCAACCCCGCCACCGTCAGCGCCGCCACCGCCGCGCACGGCCCGGGGATGGTCACGATCACATGCCCCGCCGCCCGCGCCGCCCGCACCAGCTTGTACCCCGGATCGGAAATCAGCGGCGTCCCCGCATCGCTGATCAGCGCGATCGCCTTCGTGCCCAGTTCGGCCAGCATCCGCTCGCGCACCGCCTCGTCGCTATAGTCGTGATAGACGCTCATCGGCGCCGTCGCCCCGGCGTGAGCGAGCAGTTTCGCGCTGACCCGCTTGTCCTCGGCCAGGATCCGCTCCGCTCCGCGCAGCGTCGCCGCCGCGCGGGGTGACAGGTCACCCAAGTTGCCGATTGGCGTGGCCACGATATACAGGCCCGGGGGTAGGGGTTCGTCGTTCATATTGGAATCAGGTCATGACAGTATCCGCCCGCAACCCGCAAGGACGCATCCCGCGCCGTGGTTTCCTCGCCGGTATTGGCTTGGTGGCGCTGGCGCTGGCCGGCTGCCAGACGCGCGGTCCCGCGCCGGTCCGACCGACCGGTCCGCCGCCGCCGGTCCAGGGCAATAACGGCGAAGTCCGCAACCGAGTCGCGGTGATCGTCCCCCTCACCGGCGACGACGGCGCGGTCGGGCAGGCGATTGCCAACGCCGCCAACCTCGCGCTGCTCGACAGCGGCGACAAGAGCCTGCGCCTGACGATCTACAACAGCGCCGGGCCCGGTGGCGCCGCCGCCGCGACGAGCAAGGCGATCGGCGACGGCAGCCGGCTGATCCTCGGGCCGCTGCTGGCCGACGAAGTCCGTGCCGCCGCCCCGGTTGCGCGTGAGGCCGGAGTGCCGGTCATCGCCTTTTCCAACGATGAGGGAGTCGCCGGCAACGGCGTCTATATTCTTGGCTTCACTCCCAACCAGTCGATCGGCCGGGTCGTCGACCTCGCCCGAAAGCGCGGATTGACCCGCTTCGCGGCGCTGGTTCCGCAGGGTCTCTACGGCCAGCGGGCGGCGCAGGCGATGCTCGGCGCGGTGCAGGACAGCGGTGGCCGCATGGTCGCGCTGCAAACTTTTTCCCGCACCGGGGCAGGGGTCCGCGCCTCTGCCGCCTCGCTCAATGCCAAAGGTACGGTCGATGCCGTGCTGATCGGCGATTCGGGCCGCATCGCCGCCGTCGCCGCCCCCGTACTGAGGTCCGGACAGCAGCTGCTCGGCACCGAATTATGGACGTCGGATCGCGGGCTGGGCACTACGCCGGCGCTGCGCGGCGCCTGGTATGCGGCGGTGCCCGACACGCGCTTCAATCAGCTCGCGGTGCGCTACCGCACCCGCTACGGCAATTCGCCGGTACGCATTGCCAGCCTCGGCTATGATGCGGTGCTGCTGGCCGTTCGGAGCGGGCGCGACTGGCCCATCGCGGAACGCTTTCCCGCCCGCGCGCTGGCCGATCGCGACGGTTTCGCCGGCGTCGATGGCATCTTCCGCTTCGACCGGCGCGGCATTGCCCAGCGCGCGCTGGAAGTGCGCCGAGTGACCGCCACCGGAACCACCATATTGTCGCCGGCCGAGACCAAATTCAGCGAGTAAATCAACGCTTTTGCTGCGCAGCAAATTCAGTCATTCTCCTAATGCACACAGAGGCAGGGGAGAGGCGCAATGTTGGCATTCTTCATGGGGATGGCGCTGATCGCGGCGAGCTCGAATGATAATGTGGCGCGCGACGATTTCGCGGTGTGCCTGAAGGGTCAAATTGCCAAGGCGACGGCGGCGAAGATCGAGGCGGCTGCCTTTGCCGTGTTCGCACGCAGCGCCTGTGCGGCGCAGGCCAGCGGCTTTCGCAACGCACTGATCGCCTATGACCTCAAGGCCGGCTGGACCCGCAAGAAGGCGGAACCCGATGCGGATGCCCAGATCGGCGACTATCTTGCCGACTGGGCCGATCGCTACAAGGATTCGCTGTCGGCGAAATAGGCGTCAGGCGGCGATCTCGGCCAGGATCGAATCGAGCAGCAGTCGACCACCGGGCGTGGTCCGCAAGCGCTTGCCGTCCCGTTCCAGCAGGCCATGCCCCGTTAGCCGCTCGACCGCCGCATCATCGACCAGCCGCTCGACCCCGATCCGCTCGGCCAGCGCCACCGGATCGATCCCCTCGGCCAGCCGCAGTCCCATCACCAGCGCCTCGCGCGCCGCTTCGACCGGGCTCAGCGCCTCCTCCTCGACCAGCCCGTGGCCATTGCGGGCCACGCCAGTCAGGAAATTCTCGGGCTTGCGATGCCGCATCGTCCGCATCCCCCCGCGCCGCCCGTGCGCGCCGGGGCCGATCCCGGCATAATCGCCATAGCGCCAGTAGGTCAGGTTGTGCCGAGTCTCCGCCCCCGCCCGCGCATGGTTTGAAATCTCGTAGGCCGGGATCCCCGCCGCTGCGGTGCGCTCGGCGGTCAACTCGAACAATTCGGCCGCCCGCTCCGCATCGAGCGGCTCGAACTCGCGCTTCGCCACCATCGACGCAAAGCGCGTCCCCGGCTCGATCGTCAGCTCGTAGAGCGACAGATGCTCGGTCCCCAGCGCGATCGCCCGATCGAGCATCGCCGCCCACCGCGCGTCGTCGTCGCCCGGCAGCGCGTAGATCAAATCGAAACTGACCCGCCCGAAATGGCGCTGCGCCACCTCCAGCGCAGCCAGCCCCTCGCGCGCCGAATGGGCCCGCCCGAGGAACGCCAGCGCTGCATCGTCGAAACTCTGCAACCCCAGGCTCAGCCGGTTGACCCCGGCGGCGGCCAGATCGGCGAAGCGCGCCGCCTCGACGCTGTTGGGATTGGCCTCAAGCGTGATCTCGATGTCATCACTCGCCGGCCACGCCTCCCGCGCCGCGCCGATCACCGCCGCGACCGTCGCCGGCTCCATCAGCGACGGCGTTCCCCCGCCGAAGAAGATCGACGTCAGCCGCCGCCCGGGTAGCAGCGCCGCCTCATGCGCCAGGTCCGCTAGCAGCGCCGTCCGCCACGCCTCATGGTCGACGCCATCGCGGACATGGCTGTTGAAGTCGCAATAGGGGCATTTCGACACGCAGAACGGCCAGTGGACGTACAGCGCCAACCCCTCATCGCCCAACCTATTGCCAGGCAGGACTTTCTTTACCAGTGTGGGCGACAAGTGGGGGGCCATGCTGACGAAATTCCTTAGTTTGCTTCTGCTTGTCGCGCCATGCGCGGCGAGCGCGGCCGTTTCTTCGTCGCTGCCGAGTCCGAACTGGCCCGCCCCCGCCGACCGTGGCGGCTCGCTGCTCCGCAATGCCGCGTTGCGACTTCACAACAACGCGCGCCGCTCGTTCGGCGTCGCCCCGGTCGCCTGGAGCGAGGCGCTAGCCGACGAAGCGCGCGATTACGCCCGGACGATGGCCGCGACCGGCATCTACGGCCACGACCGCACCCCCGGTCGTCGTCAGCGCATGGGCGAAACCCTATGGCGCGGCTCGCGCGGCGTCTTCTCCTACGAAACGATGATCGGCGTGATGGTCGACGAGGGCCGCCTGTTTCGCCCCGGCATCTTCCCCGCTGTCAGCGCGACCCGCAACTGGGCCGATGTCGGCCATTTTACCCAGATCGTTTGGCCGACGACGACCGAGATCGGCTGCGGCCTCGCCTCGAGCGGATCGTCCGACTATCTCGTCTGCCGCTACGCCCCGACCGGCAACAAGGACGGCGTGTTGCTCACCCCGTCTCTACGCATCGCCGAACGCGGCAACTAGCTTGGCGAAGGCATCGGCGCGGTGGCTGATACGGTGTTTTTCGTGCGGATCGATCTCGGCAAATGTCTCGCGCATCCCCGCTTTGACGAACATCGGGTCATAGCCAAAGCCCCTGTCCCCGCGCGGCGGCCATACCAGCGTCCCGTCGCACCGCCCCTCGAAACTCTCGATCGCGCCGTCTGGCCATGCCAGCGACAGGACACAGACGAAATGGGAGTCATGGCCCGCATCGGGCCCCGCCGTCTCGACCTCGCGCCACACCCGCTCCATCGCGCGCATGAAATCGCGATTGCCCGCCTCATCCTCTGCCCAACGCGCCGAGAAAATGCCGGGGTTGCCGTGCAGCGCATCGACGCTCAGCCCGCTGTCGTCGGCCAGCGCCGGCAGCCCGGAAAGATCCGCCGCCTGCCGCGCCTTCAGTTCGGCATTGTCGACGAAAGTGACCCCGGTCTCCTCAGGCTCGGGCAGGTCGAGTTCAGCTGCACCGACGCACTCGATCCCGAGCGGCACGAGCAGGGCGCGAATCTCGCGCAGTTTCCCGGCGTTGTGGGTGGCAATGACCAGCTTCGCCGGGCGCTTCACCGACCGACGGCCTTCAGCTGTCCCGCGAAAATGTCGGCGCATCCGATCCGTGCCAGCCGCAGCAACCGCAGCAACTGCTCCTCGTCGAACGTCGCGCCCTCGGCGGTCAGCTGCGCCTCGACGATCGCGCCGTCCCCGGTCAGCACGAAATTGCCGTCCGACCCGGCCGAGCTGTCCTCGATATAGTCGAGGTCGAGCACCGGCGTGCCGTCGTGAATGCCGCACGACACCGCCGCGACCTGCGTCCGGATCGGTTCCTTCGCCAGCTTGAGCGTGTCGATCGCTAGCCGCAGCGCGACCCACGCGCCCGAAATCGACGCGGTGCGCGTGCCGCCATCGGCCTGGATGACGTCGCAATCGATCAGGATCTGGCGCTCGCCGAGCGCGGCCATGTCGACCACCGCGCGCAAGGATCGCCCGATCAGCCGCTGGATCTCCTGCGTCCGCCCCGACTGCTTGCCCTTGGCCGCCTCACGAGCGCCCCGCGTATGCGTCGCACGCGGCAACATGCCATATTCGGCGGTGACCCAGCCCTGGCCCTTGCCGCGCAGGAACGGCGGGACCTTTTCCTCGACGCTGGCGGTCACCAGCACGCGAGTGTCGCCGAAGCTGACGAGGCACGACCCTTCGGCATGCTTGGTGAAGCCGGGTTCGAACGTCAGCGCCCGCATCTGGTCGGGGGCGCGGCCGGATGGGCGCATGGGGAGGTCTCCTCTGGGTTGGCGTGCTCCCTAAAGACCGTAGCGGGCCGACGCCACCCTTCTCCTCCCCTGCATTTGCA
>NZ_JANMWY010000085.1:0-2215 GCF_031380695.1 Sphingomonas sp.
CGCCGATCAGCGGCTTGAACACGTTGAGCTCCAGATGACCCTGCAGGCCGCCGACGGTCACCGCGACATGGTTGCCCATGACCTGCGCCGCGACCATCGTCAGCATCTCGCATTGTGTGGGGTTGACCTTGCCCGGCATGATCGAGCTGCCCGGCTCATTCTCCGGCAGCTTGAGTTCGCCCAGCCCGCAGCGTGGCCCCGAGCCGAGCAGGCGGATGTCGTTGGCGATCTTGCTCAGCGACACGGCGATGACGTTGAGCAGGCCCGACAGCTCGACCAGCGTGTCGTGCGCCGCCAGCTCGGCGAACTTGTTCGGCGCGCTGGTGAACGGCAGCTGGGTCAGGTTGGCGACTTCCTTCGCGAAGGCCTTGGCGAACCCCTTGGGCGCGTTGAGCCCGGTGCCGACCGCCGTGCCGCCCTGCGCCAGCCGGAACAGGCGCGGCATCATCCCCTCGACCCGCTCGATATTGTCGGCGATCATCTGCGCATAGCCGGAAAATTCCTGGCCGAGCGTCAGCGGCGTCGCGTCCTGCAGATGGGTCCGCCCGATCTTGACGATATGGTCCCATTGCCTGGCCTGCGCATCGAGCCGGGCGTGGATCAGGCGCAGCGCCGGGATCAGCGTGCCGCACACCGCGCGCGCTGCAGCGATGTGCAGCGCGGTCGGGAAGCTGTCGTTGGACGACTGGCCCATGTTGACATGGTCGTTGGGGTGGACCGGCTCCTTGCCGCCGCGCGTCCCCGCCAGCTGCTCGTTGGCGCGCCCGGCGATGACCTCGTTGGCGTTCATGTTCGACTGGGTGCCGCTGCCGGTCTGCCAGATGACCAGTGGGAATTGGGTGTCGAGGTCACCGCGCGCGACTTCGGCCGCGGCCTGCTGGATCGCCTCGGCCAGCTGCGGGGGCAAGCCGCCGATGCGCGCATTGACCCGCGCCGCCGCCTGCTTGACGAAGCCCAGCGCGTGGACGATCTCGACCGGCATCCGCTCGCTTGTCCCGAACGGGAAATTGCCGATCGAGCGTTCGGTCTGCGCGCCCCAATAGGCGTCGGCGGGGACGTTGATTGCCCCGAAACTGTCGGTTTCGCTGCGTGTGGCGCTCATGCTCTGTTCCCCGAACTATCTTCCCGCGCCCTAGCCAGCGAAGCGCGACGAGTCGAGTTAGAGCAGCCCGGCGGCCAGCGCCTTAAGGTCCGCCTCGGGCCGCGCGCCATAATGCTGGATGACTTCGGCGGCGGCGATCGCGCCCAGCCGGAGCGAGGTTTCGAGCGACTTGCCCTTCGCCTGCCCGGCCAGGAAACCGGCGGCGAACAGGTCGCCCGCGCCGGTCGTGTCGACCAGCCGTGCGATCGGCTCGGCCGGGACCGACGCGCGCTCGTCGCCGGCGATGGCGACCGCACCCTTCGCGCTGCGGGTGACGACCAGTAGCGGCACGCGCGCCGCGACGGCGGCGACGGCGGCCTCGAACGCGCGTTCGCCGGCCAGCTCGGTGATCTCGGCCTCATTGGCGAACAAGATGTCGATCCGGCCGGCGTCGATCAGCGCGAGGAAATCGTCGCGATGGCGCGAGATGCAGAAGCTGTCGGACAAGGTGAACGCGACCCTGGTTCCCGCCGCCCGCGCCGCGTCGATCGCCGCCTTCATCGCCGCGCGCGGCTGCGCCGGGTCCCACAGATAGCCTTCGAGATAGAGGATTTTCGCCGACGCGACGGCGGCAAGATCGACGTCCTTCGCCTCCAGCATCTGCGCCGCACCCAGGAACGTGTTCATCGTCCGCTGCGCATCGGGCGTGACCAGGATCAGGCAGCGCGCGGTCGCGCCGACGTCGCCGCGCGCGGGGACGAGGAAGCGCACGCCTTCAGCCTCGATATCATGCTTGTAGATGTCGCCCAGTTCGTCGCTGGCGACCTGGCCGATGAAGGCGGCGCTGCAGCCCAGCGCGGCGAGCCCGGCGGCGGTATTGCCGGCTGATCCCCCACTGACTTCGCGCCCGGCATTCATCAGGCCGTAGAGCCGCACCGCCTCACCCTCGTCGATCAACCGCATCGATCCCTTGTCGAGCGATTGCCCGGCGAGGAAGGCGTCGTCGGCGTCGGCGATCACGTCGACGATGGCATTGCCGATGGCGAGCACGTCGAGGGTCTTGTCGGTCATGGGAACTCCGCGTGAAGAAGCGCGCCGGTTAGCGGGGGCGACCCGTCACGACAACTGGCATCC
>NZ_JANMWY010000089.1:0-2672 GCF_031380695.1 Sphingomonas sp.
CGCTTCGAAATCGAGCGTCGGGTTCAAGAGCCCGGTGGCTTTTTCGACCTGTACGGCGCTGAGTTTCCCCTTGGCCGCGCTGGCCTCGTAATTCTTGCGCATGACGCCGGTGCCGCGGTCGAGCGCTTCCTGGGTCATTTCGACGATGGTCACCGGAATGCCGGCCGACAGGAAGTTCATCGAGATACCGCCGCCCATCGTCCCCGCACCGATCATGCCGACGCGCTTGATGTCGCGCTGTTTCGTGTCGGCGGGAACGCCGTCAATCTTGGCAGCTTGGCGTTCGGCGAAGAAGAAATATTGCTGCGCCTTGGACTGGGTTCCGCTCATCAGTTCCATGAACAGGCGGCGCTCGTCCTTGACGCCCTCGCCATAGGGCTTGGCAACCGCCGCCTCGACCGCCTGGATGTTGAATTCTGGTGCTTCGAAGCCGCGAAACTTCCGGGCGTTGGCCTTGCGAAATTCCGCGAAGAGCGCCGGATCGGTCCCGTCGACCTTATCCTGCCGCGCCGACGAAATCGGCAGCGGGCGAATGTCCTTGACCTCTTCGGCGAAGGCAACGGCATGCTGAGCGAGATCGCCTTCGACGATCCGATCGACCAGGCCGACGGCAGCAGCGTCCTTGGCCGAAATCGGCATTCCGCTGGTGACCATCTCGAGTGCCTTCGCCACGCCGGCAACGCGCGGCAGGCGTTGGGTGCCGCCCGCACCGGGGAGCAGCCCGAGCTTCACCTCCGGCACGCCGAGCTTCGCCGACGGCGCGGCCACACGATAGTGACAGCCGAGCGCAACTTCGAGCCCGCCGCCGAGTGCGGTGCCGTGAATCGCGGCGACCACCGGCTTGGGACAAGTCTCGATCAAGTCGACCACTTCGGGCAGCCATGGCATGATCGGCGGCTTGCCAAATTCGGTGATGTCGGCGCCGGCGAAGAAGGTTTGGCCATCGCAGCGGATGACAACCGCCTTGATCGCGTCGTCGCCGCTTGCTTCCTCAATCGCCGCGACCAGTCCCTGCCGGACCGCCGCACCGAGCGCGTTGACAGGGGGATTGTTGGACGTGACGATCAGGATGTCACCGTGGCGCGTGGTCGAGACGGGGCTGTCGGTCATGTTAGACTCCGGATCAAATGGCCGTGCGGCCGTAGCGTTGCGCGTTGAAGGGATGCGAGGAACTGAGCCCGCCATCGACGACCAGCGCGTGGCCGTTGACATAGCTGGCTTCGTCCGAGGCGAGGAACAGGGCGACATTGGCGATTTCATTTGGTTCGCCGCCGCGCTGGAGCGGGTTCAAGTGGCCGAGCATGTCGGCCTGACCCTTGGCGCGGGCACGCTCGTAGACGAATTCGGTCATGCCGGTTTCGACCAAGCCGGGGCAAATGGCGTTGACGCGGACCTTTGAACCGGTGAGCTGCTGCGCGGCGGATTTGACCAGGCTGATGACGCCGGCCTTTGATGCAGAATAAGCTGGCCCGCCGGCACCCGAGCGAAGACCCGCGACCGAGGCGGTGCAGATGATCGATCCGCCCGCGGTCATGACCGGGGCGGCGTGCTTGATCATCAGGAAGGGGCCGATGAGGTTGACCCGAAGGATCTCGTTCCAGTCATCGACCGACTGTTCGAAGATCGACGCCAGCCCGCCCGAGATGCCGGCGTTGGCGAAGACGATGTCGAGGCGGCCATGATCGGCGATGGCCTGATCCACGAGCGCTTTGACGGCCGAGTCGTCACCCGCGTCGCAAGTGACGTCGGCGCCGTGGAGGTCGGCGCCGATGACGGTTGCGCCTTCGCGGCGGAAGTGGTCGACGGTCGCCTTGCCGATGCCCGAGCCGGCGCCGGTGACGATCGCGACCTTGCCCGAAAGGCGTGTCATTTCCCCGCCCCGAAAGTGGTGCCGCCGTCGACGATCAGCGCCTGGCCGGTGACGAAGCTGGCGGCGTCGGAGGCGAGGAAGACTGCGGCGCCGGCAATCTCGTGGGGCTCGCCGATGCGTTGAAGGGCGGCGAAGCTGGTGACCAGCTTGAGCGTGTCGGGATTTTCCCACAGCGTTTTCGCGAAGTCGGTGCGGACGAGGCCGGGGGCGATGGCGTTGACGCGCACGCCCTCGGGACCAAACTCGCTGGCGAGGTTACGCACCATCTGGAGGTCGGCGGCTTTCGAGATGGCGTAGGCACCGATGCTCTTCGAGCTCATCACGCCGCCGACCGACGAGATGATGATGATCGAGCCATTGCCTTTCGCGAGCATCACGGGGGCAGTCATCTGGATCAGCCAGTGGTTGGCCAGTACGTTGTTGTCGAAGATCTTGCGGAACTGATCGTCGGTGATCGTGCCGAGCGGGCCATAGTGCGGGTTGGAGGCGGCGTTGCAGACGAGAACGTCGGCCGGGCCAAGCAGGCGGCCGGTCTCGTCGACCATGTGCTGGAGCGCGTCCTTCGAGGACAGGCTGGCGGCGACGGGGATGGCGGTGCCGGATCCGTGGTCGGCGTTGATCGCAGCGGCAACGGCGTCGCAACTGTCCTGATTACGCGAGGAAATGCAGATTTTTGCGCCATGCGCGGCGAGCCCTTGGGCAATGGCGAGGCCGATGCCGCGCGAGGAGCCGGTGACGATGGCCACCTTGCCATTCAGGTCGAACAGCCGTTTCATTCGACGAGTTCCGGATATTTGCCGAA
>NZ_JANMWY010000133.1:0-4778 GCF_031380695.1 Sphingomonas sp.
GCCCAGCGCGAAGCGATCTTTGCCCGCGGCGCGCGGCTTGACACCGACAAGCCGGGGACCGGGCTGGGGCTGGCGATCGTCCGCGATGTCGCGCAAATTTATGGCGGCGACATTGCGCTCGACGAGAGCGAGGATCTGGGCGGATTGCTGGTCACGCTCAGGCTGCCGGCGGTCTGATCAGCCAGCAGCAACGGCCCGTTCGACCATTGCCAGCAGGTCGGCCGGTTCGAACGGCTTCTTGAGCAGTGGCGTGTCGGGCGACGCATCGGCAATCGCCGCACTGTCGGCATAGCCACTGACGATGACGAAGCGCTGGTCGGGGCGGACGACGCGGGCGCGGCGGACCAATTCGGCACCGTTCATTTCGGGCATGAGGAAATCGACCAGTGCGAGATCGAAGCGGCGCTGACCGATTGCGGCGAGCGCAGTCGCCCCGTCGCTGACCGCATCGACGACATGGCCGGCGTCCTCGAGCAGCGCGACAATTGCCCGGCGGACCAGCGGGTCGTCGTCGACCACCAGCAGGCGGCGCGATGCGGTGTCGGTGTCGGCGGCGATCAAGACCGGCGTCCGGCGCGAGACGGCACTCGGGCAGCGGCGAAGGGTCAAGAATATCTCGGTGCCCGACCCCGGCTCGCTCTCGATCCTGAGGTCACCGCCCGATTGCGCGGCAGTACCGAACACCTGCGCCAGACCGAGCCCGGTGCCGCGGCCGATATCCTTGGTGGTGAAGAAGGGCTCGATCGCGCGCTGTCTCGTCGCGGCGTCCATTCCGCTGCCCTCATCGCGCACGCTGATCACGACCTGGCCGTCCTCAGGCGTCCCGCTGCACGTCGCGGTGATAGTGATCGGGCGGCCTTCGGGCGAGGCATCGCGAGCGTTGAGGGCGAGGTTGAGAACCGCCAGCTCGAGCTGGTTCAAGTCGCTGAGTGCGCACAGACTGCGGTCGTCCTGCACGATGTGGAGTTCGTGACCGTCGCCGACCGACTGACGGAGCAAGTCGTGCATCTCCTCGAGCATGCCGGCGATGTCGACCGGTTCGATGACCAACTTCTGCCTTCGCGAAAAGGCGAGCAACTGGGCGGTCAACTTGCCCGCGCGCCGAGCCGAGGCCAACGCCCCGTCGAGTAGTCGCTTGGTCGAACGATCGATGTCCTGCTTGCGCGAAATGTAATCGAGCGCCCCGACGACGGGGGTCAGGAGGTTGTTGAAGTCATGGGCGATCCCGCCAGTCAGCTGGCCGAGCGCCTCGAGCTTCTGCGCCTGCTGCAGTCGTTCGGACAGGCGGCGCGCATCGGCGACCTGCCGCAGCGCGAACCAGATCAGGATTGCGGCAAGCAGCAGCGACAAAAGCGCCGCCAGACCGATCGAGCCGAGGAACCGGCGGGTCGGGCTGTCGATTGCCTCGCTCGGCAAGGCGACATGCGAGGTCCAGCCAGTCAGCGGCGAGCGGACAAATGCGGTGTAATTCTCTACTCCCTCAAGGGTGACACCACTATAGATGCCGGTCTTTCGCCCAGAAGAGGCAGCTGTCCGCAGATAGCTCGACCCGAGACTGCCGAAGCGAGTATCGCCGAGGATCGACCGCGCCAGGAAGCGCCCCGACGGATCGGCGATCGCGCTGACCTCATAATGTTCCTTCCCTGGGGGAAGCAGGCGCATCAGGCCGAGGTTGCTGACGAGCAGGCGAACGGCCCAGCGAGTGCCTGGCGGCCCCAATGCGAGGCGGTCGAACAGCAGACAGGGGCAACCGGGCCCACGGGCGAAGCCGATAAAGCGCGGCTTCGCCTCCGCTGGTCCCGCGACCGTCGGCTCAAGGAGATAATCGGCCGTGCTGGTGCTTGTGACGACCCTGCCGGTGGCAAGGTCGATCAGCATAACCGCTCGCCACCCCTCGTTCAGCGCCATCAGCTCGGAAGCGCGGGAGCGAAATTCGGCAAGATCGTTGGCACGCAGCGCGCGCGCGGTACTGACCGCGTCGAGGCCCGCAGCGATCCGCTTGACCTCACCATCCATTGCCGCCGCAATCGCCTGGCTGGTGTTCAGCGCGCTCTGGCGGGCGGATGCGCGCTGGGTCCGGGCGTCGAACCCGGCTTGCATGATGACGAACAACAGCAGCGGCACCAGCGCCGCCGCCACGACCAGCCACGCCGACCGCCGAAGCTCGGACATCCCCATTCAGCGGGCGCGCGGAGCGACGACCGCACGCAATGGCGACGTCGGTTCCGTATCTTGATAGACTGTGAAGCCGGGCACGGTGTCGCCATAACGGGTTTGGCAGCGCGCTCAAGGCAGGAGCGAGAACTCGACGCCTAGTGTGGGCGGCCGCTGAACCCCGCCGCCGTCCGCAGCGCATCGCCATCAAGCCGCACGCCGTTCGACACGACCTGATCGACATGGCGCAAATTGCCGATGTCCGCCTCAACATCGCAGTCGACGAGCAGCAGATCGGCCTCTTTGCCGACCTTGATCGACCCGGTCCGCGCAGCGACGTGGACGTTGCGCGCGGGCACGATCGTCGCGGTCTGCAGCGCTTCGGCGACGGTCATGCCGCCTGTGACATATAATTCGAGTTCGTGAAGCAGCTCGATCCCGCTGCCGTCGGTGCCGGCGACGATCGGCACTCCGGCATGACGCAGCACGCCGACATAATCGACCATGTGCGCGAAGCTGGCCGTGGCGTCTTCCCGCGTCGTGCCTTCGGGAAGCGGGATCGGCCCGCTCTTGAAGCTGCGCTCGGTCGCCGCCGGAAGCGTGCCGACATAGGGCGCATAAGAGGGACCGACCGTCCCGGCGACACTGGTCAGCACAGTTTCGACGACAACCAGCGTCGGGTCGACCACGATCTTGCGGGCGGCGAGGGTGGCGATGGTCGACTTCATCGGTTCGGCGGTCAGATCGACGTCCTTGAAATAGCGGCCCGGCCCGGTCAGCCGCAGCGTCGTGTTCGACTTGTCGACGACGGCCTGCGGCATCGCCTGCATCGTCGCGAAATAAATGTGGGTGATCTCGTCATAGCCGGCATTGACCGCGTCGAGCGTGCGCATCCCGGCCGGGATATGGCCGTGGACATGGAGGCCGAGCTGGTGCGCCAGCTTCGCCGCCGGGGCGATCCAGGCCGGCGTCATCGAGGTGTAGAATTTGACGCCGGTCATCCCCGCCGCCTTGATCTTGCGGACGGCGGCGAGCGTCTCGTCGAGACTGGCGACGGTCATGCTGCCCTGCGCCGCGAGCGGCCCCTTGCCGTCGATGATGACCGAGGTGAAGCCTTCGGGCGCGAGCAGCGTCCCGGCTTTGCGCCGCCGTTCCTGCGACTGGGCGAGTTCGATCGTGCCACCGGGGTTGCGGAACGAGGTGACGCCGATCGCCAGCTCGCTGAGCGCGGCGAAATCGTCGGACATATGCATGTGGCTGTCCCACAAACCGGGGACGAGGGTCTTACCGGTACCATCGATCACCTTCGTGCCGGGTGTCGCCTTGCCGCGACCGCTCGGCCCGACCCGGACGATGCGGCCGTTGGCGACGGCGACCTCCTGGTCGGCGACGAACCGGCCACGGTCGGCATCGAACAGCTTGACGTGGCGGATCAGCAGCGGACGTCGGGCAGCTGGCGTCAGGAAACGGCGCGCGGTGGCCGGGGCGAGTTTGGCGATACCCGCGTCCTGGGCCGCGATCAGCGCGTCGAGATTGGCTTCATAGCCGATCGGCAGCACACCCAGTCCGCCCCAGAAACCGAACACCGATCCGTCGGAATTTAGCCACACCGCCTGCGGGGTCTGATTGACGCCCTTGATGAAGTGCAGCCGGATCGTACGCGGGCCGCCCGGACCGGTCACGACGAGGGTCGCAGCGGGCTCGATCGTGCCCTTGCCCGACGGCAGCAGAGCGAGGCCCTTCGCCCCGGCGGCGAGCAGCGGGCCGATCATGGCCTCATTGGCGAGAAAAGTACCGCCGCTGACGGCATAAAATGCCGGCGCGAGATAGGGCGCGGCGCCTTCGTCGACCGGGCTTTTCCATTTGGCGACGGCCTGGTCGATGGCGAAACTCTCGGCCGCGTCGCCATTCGGGGTCACGCCGCGCACCTCGACCCTGTCGATGACGCCGTCGGGGCGGCGATGGATGACCTCGTCCTGTTCATAGACCAGGCCGCGCAGCAGGATCGATTCACGATAGGCGGTGCTGCCGTCGGGCAGCGTCCAGCGCCACTCGTCACCATGCTTGCCGGCCTGAGAGACAACGACGAAATGGTCGGCGGTGCCGGGTGGGACCATCAGCTGGTCCTTGACTACCGGCGCGGCGAGCGCGGGGAGTGCGGAACCAAGCAGGAGCAGAGCCGCCAGCGTGCGTCGAACCATGGTCATTCCCCCGATTAAATTGTCAGGGAGACGATGACGCGCAATCGCGACCCCGGCAACGATCGATGATCGTGACTCATCGACCCAATCCGCATTTTAGTAGAAAAGTCCGGGGGATTCTGTTGCCCGGCTCCCCCGGAAGCCGCTGGAATCCCCTTCTGTTGCCCGGTGGGGTCCGACCGCGCTTTTGTCTTTGTAACCTAGGCCGTTAGGCCGTCAGTTACGCAGCAATTGCGAGTGCTTCGTTATCGTTAGCACTTGTGGTGATGAACGGTTTTACGGCTCATTCAGGCCGGCCGGCAATCAGATCTTTATTGCACTCGTCGATCCTGTTTCGCCCCCATCAGCAGCAGCGGAAATACCCTTGCGAGCGCTCCGTCCGCTGCTGGTGGTGGTGGCGCCGGGGTACTGCCCCCCGGGTCC
>NZ_JANMWY010000298.1:0-6198 GCF_031380695.1 Sphingomonas sp.
TTGCCGGTGGCAATGCCGATCTCGCCACCGAACCCGAATTCACCGCCGTCGGCATATTGGGTCGAGGCGTTGACCATGACGATCGCGCTGTCGACCCGGTCCAAGAACTGCTCGGCGATGGCGGGGTCGCTGGCGATGATCGCGTCGGTATGGCCGGTGCCATAGGTGGCGATATGATCGATTGCTTCGTCGAGCCCGGTAACGGTGCGGACGGCGAGGATTGGGGCGAGATATTCGGTCGACCAGTCTGCTTCGGTCGCAGGGACCATCTGGGCGATCCGGCCGCTCTCTTCGTCACCGCGCAATTCGCAGCCGGGCAGGGTATCGGCGAGGCGCGGGAGCAGGGCAGGGGCGATGGCGCGGTCGACGAGCAGCGTCTCGGTTGATCCGCATACGCTGGTCCGGCGCAACTTGGCGTTGGCGACAATGGCCAGCGCCATTTCGAGGTCGGCCGAGGCGTGGACATAGCTGTGGCAGATGCCCTCGAGATGGCCGAGCGTGGCGACGCGCGCTTCGTTCGAGACGCGCTCGACCAAGGCCTTGCCGCCGCGCGGGATGATCAGGTCGATGGTGCCGCCAAGCCCGCCGAGCAGCAGGCCGACCGCAGCGCGGTCGGCGGTCGGCACAAGCTGGACGCAGTCGGCGGGAAGACCGGCCTCAACGATCCCCTCGACCAGCGCGGCGTGGATGGCGAGACAGCTGGCGAGCGAGTCCGAACCAGGGCGCAGGATCACGGCGTTGGCCGACCGCAGGCAGATGGCGGCGGCGTCGGCGGTGACGTTGGGACGGCTCTCGTAGATCATGCCGATCACGCCGATGGGGGTGCGGACGCGCGAAATGTCGAGGCCGTTGGGGCGGGTCCAGCGCGCCATTTCCTGGCCGACGACATCGGGCAGCGCGGCCATTTCCTCCATCGCGAGTGCGATCGCCGCGACCCGGCCTTCGTCGAGGCGCAGCCGGTCGATGAGGGTGGTCGCGGCGGCGACGTCATTTGCGTTAGCAGCCAGGATGGCTGGGGCGTGGCGGCGGATGGCGGCGGCGGCGGCACCGATGGCGGCGCTGCGCTGTTCGACCGGCGCGGTGCGCAGGATCGCGGCGGCAGCGCGGGCGCGCTGGCCCATCGCCGTCATCTCGGCGGCGAGCTTCACAGCATCACCAGATCGTCGCGGTGGATCAATTCGTCGGGGCCGGCGTAGCCGAGGCGGGCGGCGATTTCGGCACTACCCCGGCCAAGGATCAGGCGCGCTTCGGCGGCACTGTAAGCGGCGATGCCGCGCGCAACCTCGATCCCCTCGAGGTCGAGCACACGCAGGCAGGTGCCGCGTTCGAACTCGCCATCGATTGCGGTAACTCCACCGGGTAGCAGGCTCTTGCCGCCAGCCAGCGCACGCTGCGCCCCGGCGTCGATCGTGACGGTTCCGCCCGGCGCGAGCGTGCCCGCGATCCAGCTTTTGTACGCGCGGCCGGGAACGCCGGTGGCGGCGACGAAGGTGGCGGGTCCGCCCTCGGCCAGGCGTCGCAGCGGGTGATCGCCATGACCGTTGGAAATGATCGTCGCGCAGCCCGCACCGCTGGCGATGCGCGCCGCCTGCAGCTTGGTGCGCATGCCGCCGGTGCCGACGCCGGCGGTGCCGCTGCCGCCTGCCGCCGCCTCGATCTCGCTGGTGATGGTCGGGACATAGTCGATCAGCGTCGCCTGCTTGTTGCGCGACGGATCGGCGGTGAACAGGCCGTCGACGTCGGACAGCAAGACCAGCACGTCGCTCCGCACCAGCTGGGCGACGCGGGCCGAGAGGCGGTCGTTGTCGCCATAGCGCAGCTCGTCGGTCGCGACGCTGTCATTCTCGTTGATCACCGGCAAGCCACCCTGCGCGAGCAAGACGTCGAGCGTGGCGCGGGCGTTGAGCGAGCGCTGGCGTTGCTCGGTATCGTCAATCGTCAGGAGGAGTTGCGCGGTCGGGATCCCGTGGGGGGCGACAGCGCGCTCCCATGCCTGCATCAGCAACGCCTGGCCGGCGGCGGCGGCGGCCTGCTTATAGTCGAGCCGGTTGGATTTTTTGAGGCCGAGGTGCGCCCGACCAAGCGCCACTGCTCCAGAGGACACCACTACGACCTGCTTGCCTGCTGCTCTGAGCGCGGCGATATCGTCGCCGATGCCGGCCAGCCAGTCGTGGCGCGCGCCGTCGTCGCCGATCAGCAGCGACGATCCGATCTTGAGCGTCACGCGGCGCGCGTTGGCGATGGCCTCCGCCGCCCGGGTCGCCTTGCTGTCGAGTGTTGCCGTCATTCGTCCGCCCTAATGTTTCGCACTGCGCTGCACAATCGGCGATCGCCAAATTGGGATCCCGTCTTGACAATGAAGGCATGGATGGCCAGCGACGAGAGCGACGCTGTGTCGCGTCGCCGAGGAGTCGATCATGCGCAAAGGACAGGAGCACATCAGCCCCCCGTCGCTGGCGTTCGGCCCTTATTTTCGCCTCTTTATGGGCCGGTTCGCCTGAGGGCGGCCGGACGACGATTTCCCATCATTGAGCCGGAGCGCCCCCATCGCCTATGATAGCGGCGGCGCGAGCGAGACAAGAAATGCCAATCATGACGACCCATTCCCAAACAGGCAGCGATCCGCGCCTGGCCGACGCACGCCGCGCGATCGACGCGCTCGACGATGAACTGCTCGCGCTGATCGAGCGGCGGTTCGCTTTGTCGGCCGACGTCGCGGCGCTGAAGCAGGCCGACGATGGTCACCTCAGGATCCGCCCGCTGCGCGAGGCCGAGGTGCTGGCGCTACTGACGGCTAAGGCAACGACCGCGACTCCGGCGCTGATCGCTCATGTGTGGCGCGAGCTGATGGCCCATAGCGTCCAGGCGCAGGTGCCGACGACGCTGGTGCTGCACGCGCCGGCGGCGGCGGTCAGCGGGCTGGGCGACCGGATGCGCGAGCGGTTCGGGCGTGCGGCGCCTTTGCTGCTCGCCGCAAGCCCGCGCGAGGCGCTCGACCGGGCGCGCGATGAACAGGCGATCGCGGCGATCGCGCTCGACGACAGTGGCTGGTGGACGCATTTGCCCGAGGAACCGGACCTGACCATCTTCGATCGGATCGGAAGTGGGCGCGAGCTGGTGCTGCTGGTCGGCCGGATCGCGCGCGCAGATGTCGCCGAGGGCTGCGGTGCGGACGTGTGCGAAAGCCCGAGCGGCGAGGTGCTGGCAACGCACGGCGGCTGGTCGCTGTGCCAGGAGGCGGCACGATGAGCTGGACCCCCGACAGCTGGCGCTCCTTCCCCGCGGCGCAGGCCCCGGCCTATCCCAACGCGGGCGCGCTGAGCCGCGTCGAACAGCGGCTGCGCGCGTCGCCGCCGCTGACCAAGGCGGTCGATACTCTGCACCTCAGGGCGCTGTTGGCCAAGGTCGCTGCGGGCAGGGGCTTCATCGTCCAGGGCGGCGATTGCGCCGAGAGCTTCGCCGAATTCGGTGCCGACAAGGTGCGGATGACGTTCAACCTGCTGCTGCAGATGGGGGCGATGATCGGCGCGCGCGGTGACCAGGAGGTGATCCATCTGGCGCGGATCGCCGGCCAGTTCGCCAAGCCGCGCTCCTCGCCTGACGAGACGGTCGAGGGCGTGACCTGGCCGAGCTATCGCGGCGATGCGGTCAATGGCCCGGCGTTCGACGAGAAAAGCCGGGTGCCCGACCCCAAGCGGCTGCTCGCGGCGCATCGCCAGGCGCAAGTGACGATCGAGCTGCTTGCGGCCTATTCCGCGGCCTCCTACGCCGATCTGCCAGCGATCCGCCGCGCGGCGCACGCCCGGCTCGGCCTGCGCGCCCCGGGCGGGAGCGACCGGCCGGTGGCGACGTTCACCAGCCATGAGGCGCTGCTGCTCAACTATGAGGAGGCGCTGACCCGGTTCGACCAGGCGAGCGAGAGCTGGCTGGCGACGTCGGGGCATATGATCTGGCTGGGCGATCGGACGCGGCAACTCGACGGGGCGCATGTCGAGTTCGCGCGGGGAGTCGGCAATGCTATCGGGATCAAGTGCGGACCAAGCCTGGCCGCCGACGACATGCTGCGGCTGATCGAGCGGATCGATCCGGAGAACAGGCCGGGGCGGCTGGTGCTGATCGGGCGGTTCGGCGCGGACAAGGTCGCCGAGCATCTGCCCGGACTGATGCGCGCGACGCGGCGCGAGGGGCGGCATGCGATCTGGTCGATCGACCCGATGCACGGCAATACGCAGAGCGTGGGCTCGCTGAAGACGCGGCTGCTGAGCCGGATCACGGCCGAGATCGGGACCTTTTTCGACGTCGCGCAGGCCGAGAGAGTGCATCCCGGCGGTGTGCATCTCGAGATGACCGGGGCCGACGTGACCGAATGCCTTGGCGGCAGCTTGCCGACGCATGAGGAGGATCTGCCGCGGCGGTATCTGACCCATTGCGACCCGCGGTTGAACGAGGGGCAGGCGATCGACGTGGCGGCGATGATAGCCGAGCGGATGGCCAGCGGGGCGCAGCGCTCGTCGGACGCGGCATGAGCGTGGCGACGCTCGACCGGGACCGGCTGACGGCGCGGGCGTCGGGACCGCTGGCGGGGGTGATCGACATACCGGGCGACAAGTCGATGTCGCACCGCGCGCTGATCCTGGGCGGGCTGGCGAAGGGCAAGACGCGGATCAGCGGGCTGCTCGAAGGCGACGACGTTCTGCGGACGGCGGCGGCGGTGGCGGCGCTCGGTGCTGAGGTCGAGCGGACAGGCGATGGCGAATGGAGCGTGGTCGGGGCCGAGTGGCGCTCCCCCGCCGGGCCGATTGATTGCGGCAATAGCGGCACTGGTGCGCGGCTGCTGATGGGCGCGGTCGCCGGATTGCCGATCGAGGTGACGTTCACCGGTGACGAGTCGCTCAGCCGCCGGCCGATGGGGCGCGTGCTCGACCCGCTGCGGACGATGGGCGCGCGGGTCGTTGCGGCCGAGGGCGGACGAATGCCGGTAACGATCAGCGGCGGCGCGCTCGGCGGCATTCGCTTCGTCAACGAAATGGCCTCGGCGCAGGTCAAGTCGGCGATCCTGCTCGCCGGACTGCGCGCGGACGGGGCGGTCGAGGTGATCGAGCCGATCGCGACCCGCGACCATAGCGAGAATATGCTGCGCGCGTTCGGCTGCGACGTCGAACGCGATGGCGAGTTGATCCGGCTGGGCGAGCGGCGGGCACTGACCGCGATCGATGTCGTGATCCCGGCGGATCCGTCGTCGGCAGCGTTCCCGCTGGTAGCAGCGCTGATTTGTTCGGGTTCTTATGTGACGGCGCGCGGGGTGATGCTGAACCCGTTGCGCACCGGACTGCTGACCACGCTGGCCGAGATGGGGGCCGAGATCGAACTGACCAACCGGCGTAGCGTCGGGGGCGAGGAGGTGGCCGACATCGTCGCTCGCGCCTCGCCGCTCCACGGAGTCGAGGTGCCGGCGTCGCGGTCGGCGAGCATGATCGACGAATATCCGATCCTCGCCGTCGCCGCCGCCTTTGCGCATGGCCGAAGCATAATGCACGGGCTGGCCGAACTGCGCGTCAAAGAAAGCGACCGGCTCGCCGCGATCATCGCCGGGCTGACCGCCTGCGGAGTCGAGGCGCGGGAGAAGGGCGACGGTCTGATCGTCGAAGGGACCGGCAGGCCGCCGCGCGGCGGGGCGACGATCAATGCCAACCACGATCACCGCATCGCGATGAGCTTCCTCGTGCTCGGGCTCGCCAGCACGCAGCCAGTCGGCGTCACCGGGGCCGAGACGATCGCGACGTCTTTTCCCGGGTTCACCGAGTTGATGTCGTCGCTTGGCGCGAGAATCGCGTGAGGATCGCCTATCAGGGCGTGCCCGGCGCGTTCAGCCACGAGGCCTGCCTGGCCTTCGCGCCCGACTGCGAGGCGCTGGCCGAGGGCACCTTTGCTGATGTCGTCACAGCAGTGCTCGACGGAATCGTGGATCGCGGGATCCTGCCGATGGCGAACAGCGCGGGGGGCGATGTGCCGGGCAATCGCGAACTGCTCGACGATCCGCAGCTCAAGATCGTCAAAAGCCAGCCGCTGCTGGTGCGGATGCACCTGATGGCGTTGCCGGGCGTGGCGATCGAAGACATTCGCACAGTCGTGTCGCACCCGATGGCGCTGAAGCAATGTGCGGCGCAGATCGCGGCGCTGCGCGTGGCGACCGAGGAA
>NZ_JANMWY010000299.1:0-12768 GCF_031380695.1 Sphingomonas sp.
CGACAACCGCTGGCCCAGCCGCGGCGCGGCATCGGTCAGCCTGTCGATCGGAAGCGCGATCCCGATCAGCCCGGTCGAGCAGACCAGCATGTCGCCCGGATCGCAGCCCACTCCGGCGGCGGCGGCGGCGCACATCGCCTCGGCATCGGCCCGGCCCGGATCGCCGGTGCCGGCATTGGCATTGCCCGAATTGACGATTACCCCCGCGGCGCGACCGCCGTTGGCGGCGAGCCGGTCGCGGCAGGCGTCGACCGGGGGGGCGGTGAACTTGTTGCGCGTGAAGACCGCGACGCAGGGGACCGGCTGGCCGTCGTCGGTGGCGATCAGGGCGAGGTCGGGCTTGGCGGGCTTGATCCCGGCGTGCATGCCCGACGCGACGAAGCCTTCGGCGGCGGTGATGCTCATGGATATATTCCACAGTTGGCGAGCCCTGCCCCCTCGTCGAGGCCGAGCATTAGGTTGGCGCACTGGATCATCTGGCCGGCGGCGCCCTTGCCGAGATTGTCGATCGCAGCGATGGCGACGATCCGCCCGGTGCGGTCGTCGTGGCGCGCGGCGACGAAGGCGGCGTTGCTGCCGCTGGCCCATTTGGTCTCGGGCGGGACGGTGCCGACATGGACGAAGGGTTCGTCGGCATAGGCGTCGCGCAATGCGACGAGCGGATCGCCGCTGCCGGTCGCGGTAGCATAGCAGGTGGCGAGGATGCCGCGGCTCATTGGTGCGAGATGCGGGGTGAACAACGGCTCGCCGCCGAGCATCAGCTTCATTTCGGCGGTGTGGCGGTGGCCGAGCAGGCCGTAGGCGCGCAGCGACCCCTCGACCGCGCAATAATGGGTGCCGGCATTGGCCGCCCGACCGGCGCCGGACACGCCCGAGGCGGCGTCGATGATCAGCCCGTCGCGAGAGGCAAGGCCGGCGTCGATCAGCGGGCGCAGGGCGAGGGTCGCGGCGGTCGGGTAGCAGCCGGGGGCGGCGACGTAGTGCGCGGCGCGGATCGCCTCGCGGTGGAACTCGGGCAGGCCATAGACGAACTCGCCGAGCAGGTCGGGGCGAGTGTGGGACTCGCCGTACCAACGCTCATATTCGTCTGCGCTGTCGAGGCGGAAGTCGGCACCGAGATCGACGATTTTGGCGCCGCACGCGAGGAAATCGTCGGCCAATTTCTGCGTTTCGCCATGAGGGAGCGCGGCGAAGACGAGGTCCGCTCCGGCCAGTGCGCCGGGCGCGTAGGCGGCGAAGGTCCGGCCCGGATAGGCGAGCGCGAGATGGGGATGGACCGCCTCGACCAGCTGGCCCGCGTTCGACGAGGCGAACAATGATCCGGCCTGGATCCCCGGGTGGGCGGCGAGGAGGCGGAGGAGTTCGCCGCCGACATAGCCGGAGGCGCCGAGGATGGCAGCGCAGGTCATTTGCGCTTTATGCAGGATTTTGCATAATTATGCAAGGTAGTGGATGCGGACCTTTGCGGCGGCTGCTTTCGCCATCGTGACGGCCTGCTCGACCGTCTCGCCCCGCGCCAGCGCAACGCCCATCCGCCGGTTGGGCAGCGCCTCCGGCTTGGCGAACAGGCGCAGGTCGACCGGCGCGCCCGCGCGGCCGAGCGCGAGCGCCTCGCCGACACCCTCATAGGCGAATCTTCTGCTCGCCCGGTCGGCGAGGATCACCGCCGACGCCGCCGGGCCGGCCAGCGTGATCGCCGGGATCGGCAGGCCGAGGATCGCGCGCAGGTGCAGCTCGAACTCGTTGGGCGACTGGCCGATCAGCGTGACCATGCCGGTATCGTGCGGGCGCGGGCTGAGTTCGGAGAAAATCGCTCGGTCCCCGGCGAGGAAAAACTCGACCCCGAACAGGCCGTATCCGCCGAGCGCGCCGACGACTTTCGCGGCTTGCTCCTGCGCCGAGGCGAGCAGCGTAGCGCTCATCGCGGCGGGTTGCCAGCTTTCGCGATAATCGCCCTTTTCCTGGCGGTGACCGATCGGCGGGCAGAACAGGATGCCGTCCTTGGTCGCGACGGTCAGCAAGGTGATTTCGCTGTCGAAGGCGATAAACTCCTCGACGATCGCCCGCGCCCGGTCGCCGCGCATGTTGGCGACGGCATAGTCCCACGCGGTGGCAAGTTCGTCGGGCGTCTGCGCAACGCTCTGGCCCTTGCCCGACGAGGACATCACCGGCTTGACGACGCAGGGGAAGCCGACCGTGGCACCCGCCGCAACGGCCTGCGCGCGGCTTTCGACGAAGACGTAGCGCGAGGTGGTGAGGCCGAGTTCCTTCGCAGCGAAATCGCGGATGCCGTCGCGGTTCATGGTCAGCTGCACGGCCTTCGCGGAGGGGACGACTTGCCAGCCCTCGCGCTCCAGATCGGCGAGCGTAGCGGTGTCGATCGCCTCGATCTCGGGCACGATATGATCGGGGCGGTGCTTCTCGACCGCCCAGCGCAGGGCGCCGCCGTCGAGCATCGAAAAGGTTTCGCAGGCGTCGGCGACCTGCATTGCCGGGGCGGTGGCGTAGCGGTCGCAGGCGATCACCCGGCAGCCGAGGCGCTTGGCCGCAATGGCGAACTCGCGCCCCAACTCGCCGGAGCCGAGCAGCATGAGAGTGGCAAGGTACATGGTTTGACCCTAGCGCCCTCGCCAGCGGCGCGAAAGTCAGGCTAGAGTGGCGCCATGAAAATGCTGATCATTGCCACGCTCGCAACCGTTGCCCCTGCCCCGAAATATGTGACCCCTACCGACATCGTCGGCAAAGCGCCGGCGTCGGCATGGCGGGCGATCCCGGCGGAGGATTTGCTGGTGGTCGACCTGAAGTCGGGCGCGCGGGTCGTGATCCAGCTCGCGCCGGGCTTCGCCCCGGTCCATGTCGCCAACATCCGCACGCTCGCTCGGGCGAAATGGTGGGACGGCGCGGCGATCTATCGCGTGCAGGATAATTATGTCGTGCAGTGGGGGCACAACGAGGGTCTCAAGCTGCCCGCCGGGATCGTCACCAAGCCGCCGGCCGAATATGACCGCGCGATCGCGGAATTGAAGGTCACGCCGTTCCCGTATCGCGACAGCTATGCCCCGCGCGCCGGGTTCGCCGATGGCTGGCCGGTGGCGGTGCAGGCGGGGCGCGTCAATCTGACCCATTGCTATGGCTACGTCGGCGTCGGTCGCAACCTGTCGCCCGATACCGGGACCGGCGGAGAGCTCTACGCCGTCATCGGCCAGGCGCCGCGCCAGCTCGACCGGGTGATCGCGGTCGTCGGGCGGGTGATCAGCGGGATCGAGGCGATGAGCAGCCTGCCGCGCGGGACCGAGGCGCTGGGTTTCTACAAGGAACGGTCGAGCGAAGTACCGATCGCGTCGGCGCGGCTGGCAGCGGACATGCCGGTGGCTGAGCGGCCGACATATGAGGTGATCGACACGGGCAGCGCGACCTTCGCCGCTTATGTCCGCAAACGCGCGAACCGGCGAGACGATTTCTACATTCGTCCCGCCGGCGGGGTTGAACTCTGCAATGTCCCGGTGCCTGTCAGACTTGCGAAATAGCCTTCAGGCCGCCCATGCCGGCGCATGGCGGTTGCGATGGAGGATGATGGGGGCGCTATGTGCGCGCATGCTGGCTTCGGCCAGTGGCAGCGCGGTCGTGCAGAAAGCGCATTCGGCGGAGATTCGCCCGATGATCCAGTGCGTGCGGCCGCAGCCGGGACAGTGATTGACCTGCTGTTCGCGATAGACGGCATGATAGCCGCGACCGGCGGGATCGTGCGTCATGCGCAGGTCGCTCAGGCTGGGGATCGTCGTCATCGGATGAAGTCCTTCCTGCGCAATTCAACGCCGAAACCTGCCCAAAGTTGCAATGCTGTGACGATTTGGCGGCGGCTTAGAGGGCGCGCAGGGCCGCCGCCGGTCGGGCCGTCAGCGCCGGTATGGCGGCGATGAGCGCGGTGCCGACGGTGACGACGATCGCTCCGATCGCCAGCGCCGCCAGCGGGAGCCAGTCGGGACGAAACGCCAAGTCGAGGCTGGCCCCGAGCAGCAATTTCCCCGCGCCGAGCCCGGTCGCAAACGCGGCGATGGTGACGATCGTCCCGAGCAGCGCGAATTCGACCAGCTGGGTGCCGAGCACGGTGCCTCGCGAGGCCCCGACCAGCTTCAGCAGGACGAGATCACGGGCGCGGGCGCGGCGGGTGGCGACGACTGCGCCGGCGAGGACGACGACGCCGAGCAGCAGCGTTACCCCGGTGGCGATGCGCACTGCCCCGGCGAGCGCGACGAGCAGGCTGCGCAGCTGCGCGATGACATCGGCGACGCGGATCGCGCTGACCATCGGCAGGTCGCTGGCCAGAGTCCGCTCGAGCTGCGCGGTCGAGGCGCCGGCTGGCGGGGAGGCGGTCGCCATCAGGCTGTAGGGCGCCTGTTCGAGCACGCCGGGGGCGAAGATGATCGCGAAGTTGAAGCCCATCGAGCGCCAGTCGATCGCCCTCAATGAGGCAATCTTCGCAGTGATCGGGTGGCCAAGCACGGCGACGGTCATGCTGTCGCCGACACGGAGGTGGAGCGCGGTGGCGGCGTCGGCGTCGAGGCTGATCAGCGGCGGCCCGCGATAATCGGCGGGCCACCATTGCCCGGCGGTCAGGCGATTGCCGGGCGGGAGGGTGCTGGCAAACGTCAGCCCGCGGTCGCCGCGCAGGATCCACGCGCCTTCGGGAATGTCGGTCAAGCTGGCGACGGGGACGCCGTTGATCGCGGTGACCGGACCGCGCAGCGCGGGGACGAGACGGAGGTCGACGCCGGGGGCGGTGCGGGCGGCGAGGGCGCGGAAGCGGGCTTCTTGGGCGGCGGGGAGGTCGATCAGGAACAGCGCCGGGGCGCGCGTCGGGATGTCGTCGTCGATCGTGCGGAGCAGGCTCTGCGCCACCGTCGCCAGCGTGATCAGCAGCGACAGGCCGAGCCCGAGCGCGACCGAGAGGCGCACCGTCGCCGCGCCCGGCCGGTCGAGCGCGGCGATGCCGAGCCGGGTGACCGGGCCGCCGCGATGGCGCAGGCTGCGGGCGGCGCGGCGGATGGCGAGGCCGATGCCGGCAAACAGCGCAGCGAGGATCACGATGGCGGCAAGGCCGCTGGCGGCGACTTTGGGGTCGGTCGCGCTGGCGATGGCGAGTGCAGCGGCGGCGAGCAGGGCGACGAGCGGGACCAGCCAGACGCGGCGCGCGCCCTCCCCGCCGACATCGCCGCGCAACAGGGTCGCCGGGCGGGTGCCGATCGCGGCGGCGAGCGGGCCCCAGGCGGCGGCGAGGGTAACCAGCGTGCCGAACAGCGCCGCCCGGCCCAGCGCCCGCCATTGCGGGGCGGGGTCGAGCGTTATCGGCAGGCTGGCCCCGGCGAGCTGGCCGACCAGGGCGGGAACGAGCGCGCCGAGCGCCAGCCCGGCGAGGACCGCAATCAGCGCGACTGCCGCAACCTCCAGCGCGAGCATCGCTGCGAGCGTCGCGCGCGGGGCACCGAGCAGCTTGAGCGTCGCCACCGTCGTGCGGCGCGATTCGGCGAACGCGGCGGCGGCGCTGGCAATGCCGAGTCCGCCGATCGCCAGCGCGGCGAGGACCACCAGCAGCAGCAATTCGGCAACCCGGTCGATGAACCGGCGCGTGCCCTGCCCGGCGTCATTGCGGTCGGTCGCCGACCAGCCGCCATCGGGAAAGCGTGCCTGGAACGCCTTGCCCGCCGCCTGTGGGTCGGTGCTGGCGGGGAGGAGAATGCGATAGCTGTTGCTGGTCAGGCTACCCGGCTGGACGAGGCCGGTCGCGGCCAGCCCGGCGGGGTCGACCAGCACCGGCGGAGCGAAGGCGAAGCCCGAGATCGACGGCATTTTCTCGACGATCGCGGAGACGGTGAAGTCGGCATAGCCGATGCGCACCGACGCACCGCGCGCGACACCGAGGCGGTCGGCCAGCTCGCGGCCGATGGCGACTTGGCGACCGTGCGGGCGGGTGCCGCCGGGGGCGAGGTCGAGTGTTCCGGCGAGCGGCCAGGCGGGGTCGATGCTGCTGAGTTCGGATAGGCCGATGGCGCCGTTCGGGCCGTTGACCATGGCGCGTAGCGTGGTGCTTTTCGATACCCTCCCGAGCTTGGCCAGCGCGGCGAGTTCCTCGCCAGTGGCCTCGCGCTGGGCCGAACGGACGACGAGATCACCGCCGATGAGGGCGCGGCCGTTGCTAGCGATCGAACCGTCGATCGAGGAGGCGAGGCTGGTGACCGAGGCGATCGCGGCGACGGCGATGGCGAGGCACAGCCACAGCAGGCCGAGCCCGGCCAGCCCGCCGCGCAGGTCGCGCCGGGCGAGGCGCAGGGCCTCGCTCAATTGGGTGTTTCCGGGCGCGTTTGGCCGTCGGCCATCTCGATCCGCCGCCCGGCGCGCGCGGCGACGGCGGCGTCGTGGGTGATGACCAACAGCCCGGCCCCGGCCGCGCTGGCCCGTTCAAACAGCAGCTCGATGATCGCGGCACCATTGGCCGTGTCGAGGTTGCCGGTCGGCTCGTCGGCCAGCAGCAGGCGCGGGCGCGGGGCGGTGGCGCGGGCGATGGCGACGCGCTGCTGCTCGCCGCCCGACAGCTGCGCCGGATAATGGCCGAGACGGTGGCCGAGCCCGACCGCGTCCAGCTCCGCCTTCGCCCGTCCGCGCGCATCGGCGACGCGGGCCAGTTCGAGCGGGACGGCGACATTCTCCAGCGCGGTCATCGTCGGCAGCAGCTGGAATGACTGCAGGATAATGCCGATGTCGCGGCCGCGCATCCGCGCGAGCGCATCCTCGCCGAGCGCGCTGGCGTCCTGCCCGAGCAGGCGGACGGAGCCGCTGGTGGCGCGCTCCAGCCCGGCGACGACGGCCATCAGGCTGCTCTTGCCCGATCCCGAGGGGCCGAGCAGGGCCAATGTCTCGCCCGGGAGGAGGGTCAGCGAGACCCCCTTGAGGATGTCGGTGCGCGCGTCGCCCTGGCCGAGAGTCAGGCGGACGTCGGCGAGGTCGATCAGCGGGTCGGTCATGCGGCAGCCAAGTGGGGATAGCGGGGCGGCGCGACAATGGCTAATCGCGGGGGATGCGCTTTCTCCCCGTCCTGCTGCTCGCCGTCGCCGGGTCAACCGCATCCGCCGCGCCCGTCGCGAAGCCGTTGATCCTAGCATATGGCGATAGCCTCACCGCCGGCTACAACCTCGACCGCGGCCTCGGCTTTGCGCCGCAGCTGCAGGCGACGCTGCGCCGCCACGGAATCGCCGCGACGGTGGCGGACGGCGGGGTCAGCGGGGATACGACCACGGGCGGACGCGCAAGGCTGGGGTGGACGCTCGACGGACTGCCGCGCACGCCCGATCTCGCCATCGTCGAGCTTGGCGGCAACGACATGTTGCGGACGATCGATCCGGCGATTACCCGCGCCAACCTCGACGCGATATTGGCCGAGCTCGACCGCCGCCACATCCCGGTGCTCCTCGCCGGCATGCGCGCCGCGCCCAATCTCGACACCGCCTATCGGGCGAAGTTCGACGCGATCTATCCCGGCCTCGCGAAGGCGCATCGGGCGGCGCTCTACCCCTTCTTCCTCGACGGGGTGGCGGGACAAGCGGGGATGCAGCAGGCCGACGGCGTTCACCCGACCTTCGCCGGGGTCAAGCGCATCGTCACGGGCATCCTGCCGCGCCTATTGGCGGCGCTGGGGCGCTAGAGCAGCTTCACCATTGCCCTCGGCTCGGCGAATTCGGCGCCGAAGCGATGCCCGGCGACCCATTTGACCACCGCATTGCGCCGATCGCGCCCCGGCACCATCAGCCAGATGCGCGAGCCCACTCGATAATCGCCTTCGCTTGTCGCCATGAACCCGGTGTCGGACAGGTTGAGCACGGTCGCCTCACACCCCTCCTCGCCCAGCGGCCGAACGCGCGCGTCGATGCCGACGTCGACTCGTGAGGCGCGGCGGCGCTCACCGGCTTCGACCTCCTCGGCAATGCGCGCCTTGATCGCAGCGAAACTCATCTCCATCAGCCCAGCTCCAGCGGTGTCGAGAAGTTGATGCCGATGCGGCCGTCGCGAACCCAGCGGATTTGCCCCGCCACTTCGCCATGGTCGATCATCTGCAGCGTGATCCGCTCGCCGATATGCGGGATGCGGTCGAACGCGATCATCGCTCCGCCCGGCGAGATATTGCACAGCAGGACCTGTTCGTGCTTGCCGCGCCAGCCGAGCACGGCGCGATCATCCTCAGGCTCGACGCGCTGCTCTCCGCGCTGGTCGAACAATCGCTTGACCCGGCGCGGGATCATCGCGCCACTGAGAGAGAAGCCCATCGTCGTTCCCCACTGGTCGAACCGGCCTAGCCGAGGAGCCTTAACGATTGGTTGGCGCGGCGCGGGCAGCCGCGATAAAGGGCCGCGACTGTGGCCGGGGCGCGACTGGCGAGGGTCATTCATCCTGTGTATGCCCTCGCCGGTGCAGCGGACGAACCGGACGCATCCGGGTCAAAGCGTATGGGCGAGGGTTTCAAATGGCGGTCGGATCGAGTTCACGGATGATGGTCGCGCTGCTCGCGCTGGCCAGTGGCGGCATGGCGCTGGCGCAGGCCAGGGTCGACCCGATCGCCCCCCTGCCTGCGCCGGGCGCGGCCGCGCAGCCCACAATGACGCAACCCGTTACGCCGGGCGCGACCACGCCGCCGCCAGCCGTCGTCCCGCCTCCGCCGCCAATCGTCCTGCCGCCGCCCCTCTGGCCGGTGGCCGATGCGATCGAGCTGAGTCAGGTCATCGCCGCGGTCGGCAGCGAAGGACTGTCGCCCAAGGATTATGCGCCGGGCGAATTGGGGGCGGCGATCCAGTCGGGCGACCCGGCGCGGCTCGCGGTCGCGGCGACCGACAGTTTCAACAGGCTCGCCGCCGATCTCGCCCTTGGCCATGTCCGCGGCGAGGACCGGATCGACTGGCACGTCGTCGACCGCGACCTCGACAGCGACCATCAGCGCAAGCTGCTCGAAGCCGCGCTGGCCGAGCACCGTATCGGCGATGCGTTGCGCGGACTGCTGCCGACCCATCCACAATATGGCGCGCTGAAACTGGCGCTGGCCGAGCCGCGCAATGCCGCGATGGTCAATGTCATCCGCCTGAACATGGACCGCTGGCGCTGGCTGCCGCGCGATTTCGGCGGCCGTTACATCATCGTCAACGTCCCCGCCTACACCGCGACGCTGGTCGAGAACGGCGCGGCGGTGTCACGTCACAAGGCCGTCGCGGGAGCGATCAAGACCCCAACCCCGCAACTGAGTGCGGTGGCGACCGGCGTCATCCTCAATCCGTGGTGGGAAGTGCCGACCAGCATCAGCAAGGACGTCGCCGGCAAGAGCGGATTCGTCGCGGTCAAGGAGGCCAAGACCGGCGCGGTCCAGCGCTGGCGCCAGCCGCCGGGCCCGTCGAACGCGCTCGGCCAGATGAAGTTCGTGATGCCCAATCCGTACGCCATCTACCTCCACGACACCAACGCCAAGAGCCGCTTCAACAGCGAGGTGCGGGCGTTCAGCCACGGCTGCGTGCGGACCGACCAGATCGGCACGCTGGCGCGGCTTCTGCTCGCCGAAGACAATGGCATGTGGGACAGCGCGAAGGTCGACGAGACGCTGGCGTCGAAGAAGACGGTCCAGGCGAGCTTCGCCAGGCCGCTGCCGGTCTACATCGTCTATTTCACCGCCGCCGCGACATTGGACGGGACGATCGTCAATTACGACGATGTCTACCGCCGCGACGGGACCGTGATCGCCGCCCTCCTCGACCAACCGCGCGCCAAGCCCAAGTCGACCGCCCCCGAAGCCAGCCTGGCCACGAGCGCGGCAACCGCGACCGATACCGCCCCGGCGGCAACCTCGGCGCCCAAGTCGAAACCGGCGCCAGTCAAGCCAGTGCCGGACGTGCTGCCGCCGACGCGGTGAGGCTGTGGGCGTGGTTGTCGATCGAACGACCGCTTGACCCGGTTGCGGACACGGACGCTATCGTGTGGCAACCAGTTCAATAGCCACTCGCGTTGCGCCCCATGCGATCAGGGTCAAACCGGCAACTCGTCCCACGAACGGTCCGCGTCGCGACAGCTTTTCCACGGCGACCAGCGCGGCGAGGGCCGCAATCCACATTAGATTCATCACTCCGCCGACGAAGAGGAGCGCCATCAACAGCCAGCAACAGCCCACACAAAAGCCACCGTGGTGCATCCCGAGCCGCAGCGCACCTGACACCCCCGGACGCCAATGACGCGACAGATATTCCGCGGGTGAGCGACAGGCAAAGAGGCAGGCATCTTTCGCGGGCGTGAGCTGATAGACCCCAGCAGCCATAAGCGTGATTCCCGCAGTCCAGGGGGAAGACGCGCGCATGGTCATCGGATCGATTAGGCCGGCCCGCGCGGCCGCAAGCTGGATCGCGGTGGCAATCACTGAAGCGCCGAGCCAGATCAGCATATAGCCGGTCAGGAAGACCCACGAGCTGGCGATCCCGGCGCCGCTTCCGTGCTGGTGCCGGATACGACCGTAGAGCAGCACTGCGGGCGCGGCCGAGGGCAGCATCATCGCCGCCATCATCACCCACCACATCGCGACCAGGATCAGAAGGCTGGTGCCTCGGGCCGGAGCCATTGCGTCCATCCCGAGGCCTGCGCCCGAGGCGGTCCAACCCGAAGCCAAGGCAGTGAGTAGCGCGATCGATGCAACGACCGCAGCGCGCTCATGTTGAACAAGGCGTTCCGCCAGGGGCGTACGGTCAGGCGCGGACGACACCATGACTGTTAAGATGGATGTTCGCGAACTGACCATAGGTATCGCTCAGCTCGAGTGTCATCGGGCCAGTCGTTCGGCTCGACGCGCTGCCGATGTCGGCGACCTCATATTCGAATCCGGCAGGAAGACGGATCTGCGCTCGCGATTCTTCGCCCGTCACCTTGTTACGCAGGGGCTCGCCAGTCATGTCGACATAATTCTCAATCTTCATTCGGCCGCGCCGTCCGTCGATATCAAGCTCAAGCTCGATGTCCGTGAACACGGGCGGGTGCATCGTCTCGATCGTCGAGGCGTATACGGCGAACATCGTGGCAAACGGATCGGTGTCTTGCCCGGTCATGATCTTGAGCAGTGCCTCACGCTGGGCATCATTGGCGCGGCGATCGACGAATGCCAGGGCTTCGCCGTGACCTTCGTGGATGGGCCCCGGCCACTTGAAGATTGCGCCGACGCGCAAGCCATCGAGCCGGGTTTCTCCAAAGTGGCCTTCGTCGACTTGAATGCCGGCAACGGCGTAGCAGTGGCCTTTGTCTGGGAGGCCGTTGAACTGGCAACTGCAGCCATAGTCGCACGAACAGTTGACGAGCTCGCGACCCTTGAATTCCCACGTCGCCATCGCCTGCTCCTGAGTGTCTCGCCCCGGCACCATAGCTTGGATCGGGACGTGGTCAAGGACTGGAGAATGTCCGGCTTCGACCAGAGAAGACGTCGGCGGATCGCCTACCCCCCGTGGCTGCCAATCCACGTTGCGACGTCTGCCGCGACCTTGTTGGCGGCGCGGTTGAGGGCCGGGCCGACGCTGTCCTTGGTGCCGTCGGACGGCTCCTTTGCTTCGAACCGGCGGGTCTCGACGCGGTTGCCGCCACTGGTCGAAAGGGCCGCGTCATAGCGGACGACGACCGCGCCCTCCGCAGCGTCAAAGCCGAAGCGGTCGAGCAGGCCGGTGACCTTAATCCCCGGGTCGAGCGACGACTGGTGCGGGTCGAGGACGACGCGATTGGTGGTGCGCTTGAGCGTTTCGGACAGGAGTTGCTGGAACAGCCGCTCGGGCATGTCGACCCATTGCGCATCCTTGATATAGGCGATCGCGGTGTCACCGGTCTGCGCGGGAACACGGAGCGATTTCAGCGACTTGGGCGTGACCGGCACGTCGATCGTGACCGTCTCCCCGCTGTTGGCCGAGCGCGCCATGTCGGTAGGCGGCGGCGCGGCCGGGGCCAGGGTCAGTAGAGTGGCGGGCACCTTGCCGCCGCCGAAGCAGCCGGCGAGCGCCAGCGCGGCGGCGAGGGGAAGGAGCAGGCGTGGACGGAGCGAACGGGCGCGCATCAGCGGGACTTTCCAGGCTTGTAGTCGGGCAGTTTCGGCGACCCCAGCGAGCCGCCGATGCCGTTCTGGTTCAATCGTTCGGAGAAGCCCTGCAGCGAGCCCGACAGGTCGCGCAAGTCGTGGACCAGGCGATTGGCCTCGGGCAGGGTCGACTTGGTGAAATTGTTTAGGCCCGGCTTGGCCTCCGACACGACCGAATCGAGGTTGTCGGCGGCCTTCTGGACCGAGGCGATCGCCTTACGCAAATCCTCCGCGGCAGGCTTGCCCTGCTCGTTGACAAGGCGAGTGGTGCTGTCGGCGAGGATACCGACCCGCTGCGCCGCAAGCCCGGCATTCTTCGCCGCGACCTGCGCCTCGCCGATCGCATTGGCGAGGTCGGGCGAGCGGTCGGCGAGCACCTTGCTCGTCCGGTCGAGATTATCGAGGATGTCGGCGATCGAATTCTGGTTCTTGTCGCTGAGCAATTCGGTCAGCCGTTCGGTCAACCGCTGGATGCGGTCGAGCAGTTCCGGCGCCGAGTTGAGCAGCGCGCCGAGCCCGCCCGAGCCCGACGGGATGACCGGGCAGCCCTGCGGACCGGCCTGGTCGATCGCCTTGCCGCCCTTGACCGCGCCGTCAAGCGAGATTTCGCTGGCACCGGTGAAGCCGACGCCCTTGATCTGGGC